>NZ_ABHH01000022.1:0-32564 GCF_000171855.1 Carnobacterium sp. AT7
TTGTGGTTAGCCAACCAACGGCAACACTCAATTTTATAAATGAGACACAAATTGCGCAAGTTGTTTCGATTGGTACGATTTTACCTTTAGTAGAAGAGACGTCTACCCACTACAAACTTCTCACTCCAGATGGGATTTGCTATATTTCAAAAGAAAAAGCTCATATAGTGGATAACACGCAAATCAATGCTGTCGAACAAATAATCGAGCTAGCAAAATCTTTTTTAGATTTGAGATACGCCTGGGCGGGAACGAGTGCAGCAGGATTTGATTGTTCTGGATTTGTCTATACCTTGTTTCGGACTTTTGATATTTGGCTGAGCCGGGATGCTCAAGAACAAGTTTTTGAAGGAGCTGTTTATACCTATCAAGAAGCAATTCCAGGAGATTTATTATTTTTTGCTTACGAGGAAGGCAATGGAGAAGTTCATCATGTAGGTCTTTATTTAGGCGATGATCAAATGATTCATTCGCAAACTCCTGGATCAAAAGTAATGATTACTAAACTTGAGGGAACAACGTATCAAAAAGAATTATGCGCAGTTAGACGTTTTTTTTAAAGGTACACATAAATTTATAAAACAGACATGAAAGGGTGAAAATAAATGAAAAATCAATTAAAGGGTTTAGGTATACTTAGTTTGACATTGTTATTAGCAGCTTGCGGAGACGCGGATTCTGATGGATCTTCAACTGCGAGTTCTCAAGCGGATGGAGAAAAGAATTTAGCCGATAAACAAGAATTGCGCTTAACAGCTTCCTCAGAAATACCCTCTATGGATACAGCTTTAGCAACCGATTTAACAAGTTTTACCGTTATGAATAATGTATTCGAAGGATTATATGTTTTAGGGCCAGATGCTGAACCTATCTTAGGTGTGGCAGCGAAAGAGCCGACTATCAGCAAAGATGGAAAAACGTATACCTTTGAGATACGAAAAGACGCTGTGTGGTCTAATGGAGAACCTGTAACGGCAGATGATTTTGTTTACGCTTGGCAAAAAGTCGTGGCACCAGAAACGGCAAGTGGATATGCTTATATGTTTGATGGCTTGATTCAAAATGCTACAGAAATTATAAATGATGAAGCAGAGCCAACTGATTTAGGTATCAAAGCAATCAGCGATACAGAATTAGAAATTACGTTGACGCAACCGACACCTTATTTTGACCAATTATTAACTTTGCCATTTTTCTTCCCACAAAATAGAGCATTTGCCCAAGAGCAAGGTGATGAATATGGCAGCACGAATGAAAACCTAATTTATAATGGTCCTTTTGTATTAGAGGGATGGGATCAAGCAAGCAGTGTAGGTTGGACTTTTGAAAAAAATAAAGAGTATTGGGATGCTGATTCAGTCACGTTAGATACTATAAGTGTTGATGTAATTAAAGAAGTTACTACTGAGTTGAATTTATATGAAAATGGCGATACCGATATTGCCTTTTTATCTGGAAGTTTTGTTTCACAGTATAGTGAAGACCCTAATTTTCATTCATCATTAAATGCAACAACGTTTTATATTGAGATGAACAACTTAAATAATGAAGAAACGATTGAATTAAGCAATCCCAATATTCGTTTAGCGATTGCCTCAGCAGTTGATAAAGAAGGCTATGTTAACAATGTCTTACAAGACGGATCAGCCTCTATTGATGGATTTGTTCCAGCTGGATTGGCAAGTAATCCGACAACCGGTGCAGATTACCGTGAAGATGCAGGGGATTTATTGCCTTACGATTTAGAAAAGGCTACAGAAGCTTGGGAAAAAGGCCTTTCTGAATTAGGAACAGATACTATTGAATTGGAATTGATCACTTCTGATACAGAAGATTCAAAACGATTGGCTGAATATTTACAAGACCAATTGCAAAAGAACTTGCCAGGATTAACGGTTAAATTGAGAAGTATGCCTTTCAGTATGAAATTAACAACGGTACGTGAAGGCAATTACGATATGGCTGTCAATTCATGGATTGCCGACTTTGCAGATCCAATCAATTATGTAGAACGTTTTGATACAGATATTAACCGGATGAACTATTCAAATCCAGCTGTCGATGCGCTAGTTGATAAAGCAAAAGCAACTTACGATGATGACGAAGCCCGTTGGGAAACATTAGTAGATATTGAAAAAGTTGCTTTAGGGGAAGATGCTGCACTTGCACCACTATATCAATCAGCGGATTCTTATTTGTTAAACCCTAAGGTCAACGATTATTACAAACGCGTTTTTGGTCCAGATAGTTATAAATGGACTTGGATAGAAGCGGAATAAGTGGAAATAAGCAGCCTGATATACTAAAGGGCTGCTTATTTGTTGGCGATTAAATTTTGATAAGCGCAAAAATAACTTAACTGAACGATTAAAGTTCGCGATAAATGATGAAAAATATGCAAGGGTATAAAACGGTTTTATTTTTTATGAAACACTGAGAGCAAACGCTTTACAACTATCTTTTTTAGCAGTACATTAAGAGTACACGGATTGTAAGCGCATTCTATTAATGGAGGGAATAAAATGACAAAAAAATATATTATGTCAATTGATCAAGGTACTACTAGTTCGAGAGCAATTATATTTGATAAAGCAGGAAACCCTAAGTGGAGTTCTCAAAAAGAATTCACGCAACATTTTCCTCAACCAGGTTGGGTAGAGCATGATGCGAACGAAATTTGGATTTCAGTTTTAACAGTTATTGCAGGTGTATTGATCGAATCAGGATTGAAACCATCGGATATTGATAGTATTGGTATCACCAACCAACGTGAAACAACCGTTGTCTGGGACAAAGAAACGGGTAGACCGATTTATCGTGCTATCGTATGGCAATCAAAACAAACAAACGATATTGCAGATCAATTAAAAAAAGATGGGCACACAAAATTAATTAAAGATAAAACAGGATTAGTGATTGATTCTTACTTCTCAGCAACTAAAATTAAATGGATTTTAGATCATGTTGAAGGATCAAGAGAACGTGCTCAAAAAGGCGAGTTACTATTTGGAACGATCGATTCTTGGTTGGTTTGGAAATTAACAGGTGGAAAAGCACATGTTACGGATTATTCAAATGCCAGCCGTACGATGTTGTTTAATATTTATGACCTTAAATGGGATGAAGATATTTTAGCATTATTAGACATTCCAAAAGAAATGCTGCCAGAAGTAAAATCTTCTTCAGAAGTATATGGAAAAACAATTCCAGAACATTTTTATGGTGGACAAATTCCAATTGCGGGTATGGCTGGTGACCAGCAAGCTGCTTTATTCGGCCAAGTAGGATATGAAAAAGGAATGGTTAAAAATACGTATGGTACAGGTGCATTTATCATCATGAATACTGGAAAAGAACCCATTAAATCTGAGAACGGTTTGCTTACATCTATTGCTTATGGCATAAATGGCGAGATTACGTATGCGTTAGAAGGTAGTATTTTTGTAGCTGGATCAGCACTTCAGTGGTTAAGAGATGGCATGAGAATGTTTAGAACAGCTCCTGAATCTGAAAAATACGCTGAAAAAGTAGACTCAACAGAAAATGTTTATGTAGTACCAGCATTTACAGGATTAGGTGCTCCGTATTGGGATCAAGATGCTCGTGGTGCTGTCTTTGGTTTAACACGTGGGACAACGAAAGAGCACTTCATCAGAGCGACACTTGAATCATTGGCTTACCAAACCAAAGATGTTGTAGATACAATGAACAAAGAATCAGGTATTCCAATTAAAACATTACGCGTAGATGGTGGAGCATCAAAAAATAATTTCTTGATGCAATTCCAAGCTGATATTTTAGACACTAAAATTGAGCGTTCTAAAATCAGTGAAACGACAGCTTTAGGTGCTGCTTATCTGGCGGGACTAGCAACAGGATTTTGGAAAGATCAAGATGAAATTAAAAAATACTGGGAAAAAGATGCTACATTTGAACCAAATATGGATGAAGAAGAGCGTGAAGATTTGTATGCCGGTTGGCAAGCAGCTGTAGAAGCTACTCGAGTATTCAAACATAAATCTAAAAGAAAAAATAAATAAATAGTTGTAAATCTCTTAAATGAATAAAAAACGGCTCTTCGTCAAATAGTGTGGCTGCTTCAAAAAATTCTTTCGGAATAGACGGATTTGCTTGTAAGAGCCCTGGTACCGTCTTAAGCCTAAAGTCTTAAGATCTTTCAAGCCTCAAACACCGCTTAATCGCTAAAGCGTTAAGGCGATGTAATTCGCATTGAATACTTTACAGGGCTACAAGCAATCCTATTCCTGCAGAAGTGTTAAGCATGAACTAAATTAATCTATCCACACTAAAAAGTATAGAGCCTAAAAAACGGATAACACACCCTCATTAAGATGGCGTATTATCCGTTTTTATGATGATTATTAACTAAATGGTTTAATCAAAATCGATAGAAGAGTTGTCTTTTACAGTCAAGTTTTCTTCTTGACGTAAATGTATTTTTTTCATAGCAAAACGAGCAGGTGGTTGAGCAAGCAATAATTCGCAGAATAAAGCGATACAAAAATTTCTTGGCCAATGAGACAATGCGGCAAAAGAAGCTAAACTAATGCCGTTTCCAAGCATATCTCCAATGATAGTCATTGTGAATGACATTCCGATAACAGTGAAAAAGACTGTAAATAATATTTTTGCATTAAAGCTGTCATTAGCATCAGAAAAATTGTGAACCATTTTTTCTGCAATGCGCCCTACGATAAAATTTTCCATTAACATGGCGATAATAAAAGCAAATGGGAATGCTTTAAGAATAATCAATGCAACTTGTGTATCAAATTTCCCAAAATTTAAGCTGATATTTACTGCACTCATAACTAGTGCGGATATCGCGCAAATAATAGCACCGTAAAGTATTCCTTCTTTGGCATTTCTGGGCAATCTGTCTTCTGTAAATTCTTTGATAATAAAAACTCCTTTTTTGTGTCTAAAATTAAGTATACACAAATGAAGTGAGTTGCATAAGAAATATTTTCATGAAAATTGCATGAAAATAAAAATCAAACGATTTCTAAAACAAACTAAAAGAATTTAAGCTGGGAAAGGGTGTAGGTAGGCTCTTTTTAGGCATCAAGACCCAGTATAAATAGTAAGAGCAATTGTCATTTTTGTAAATGAAATGAAGCAGCCATCCTATTTTAGGAACAGCATTATGTAGACAAAAAACGTTCACTGCGCTTTTGCAGTGAACGTTTTTTTTAAAATTTATTTGATTTTTAATGTATTCAATTGTTCTTCAATAGCTTCTATTGGCGCTTCTGCTTGCAACAAGGCAGCTGCAGTATAGGCACTTTCAATCAAAGCAGTATCGTATAAAGTGACCGTTTTATCAGAAGTTTCAATAGCGAGTTCTAAATTCATTTTAGCACTGCCTAAATCATAAAAAGCAAGGATCGTTTCTTCTTCAAATGAAGACAAGGTTTCTTCAATTCGATCAAAACTCGTTCCAATCCCACCTTCAGGAGTTCCACCAGCACTTTTAACAGTAACATCTTTAGCAACTTCACTGATTAATTTAGCTAATCCCTCAGCAATTTCAGCTACATGAGAAACAAGCAATACACCATATTTTTTACTCACCATAAACACCCGCTTCCACCATTGTTTTGAAGAGATAGCTGCTAGACATAGCACCAGGATCAATGTGACCAATAGAACGTTCGCCTAGATATGAAGCGCGTCCTTTAGTTGCTTTCATATCTTTGGTTTTTTCAACCGCTTCTTCAATCAAATCAACAGTTAAATTAGTCGATTTTACAGCTTCAATAACAGGAATCCATTCATCCACCATTGTTTTTTCTCCGGCTACAGCTTTCCCACGCTTTTGAATACCTTCTAATCCAGCTTGTAAGACCGTTGCTAAGTCATCACTGTCTTGGCTAGCTTTAGCCATGCTGATAAATGCAGACCCTAGTAGAGGACCAGAAGCGCCTCCTACTTTACTAACTAAAGTCATCCCAGTTGTTTTAAGAAGATCCGTTAATGTTTCAGGATTCTTAGTTTCTAAAGCTTCAGTTAATGCATTGGCTCCACGAGCAAGATTATTTCCATGATCGCCATCACCAATAGCTGTATCTAGATCACTGAGATAAGCTTTATTTTCTAGAATTTGTGCAATGAAAAGTTCTAACCATTTTTTTGTCGTTTCTTTTGTTAACATAAAATTTTGTCATCCTTTCTTTACCAAGCTATAGTCGTTACTGGTGCGTTTAAATACTCTAACCAGCTAGAGTCTTCAATTTTAGCTAATGTTAAAGATAAACCTTCCATATCAATAGAAGTCATGTAGTCACCGACTTTTCTAAAGGATAAAGTTAACCCTTCGTCTGCTAATAATTGTTTTACATCATTCATGAAAATGAATTGTTCCATTAATGGAGTACCACCCATACCGTTAACTAAAACGGCATAAGAATCGCCTTTTTCCCATTGGAATTCTTTTTTCAATTGAGTGACAAGTTCTTTAGCTAATGCTGCAGAAGGTTGAAGTTTTTCTCTACGGTAGCCGGGCTCACCGTGAATTCCTACGCCAAATTCGATTTCATCAGCTTCTAAATCAAACCCTGGTTTGCCAACTTCTGGTACAGTAGCAGGATTTAATGCTACGCCTAAAGATTTGATAGCCGGAATAAGTTTATCGGCTAATGCTTTAATTTCTTTTAAAGATAACCCTTTTTCAGCTGCAGCACCTAAAATTTTATGAACTAAAACCGTGCCTGCAATCCCACGTTTACCAGCAGTATACGTACTGTCTTCAACAGCGATATCATCATCTACGATTACATAATCAACTTCAATATCTTCCATTTCTGCCAATTCTTTCGCCATATCAAAGTTCATGACATCGCCAGAATAATTTTTAATAATTAAGAAAACACCTTTTCCTTCATCACTAGACTTAATGCCTTCTAAAATTTGATCAGGAGTTGGAGATGTAAATACCTCACCACATACGGCAGCTGATAGCATTCCTTTTCCAACGAACCCTGCATGAGCTGGCTCATGACCACTTCCACCACCACTTACTAATCCAACTTTTCCACTTTTTTCAACTTTACGATGGATGACCGATGTTTCTGGCAAACGTTCAACTAAATCTTCATAAGCGAAAACTAAGCCATTTAACATTTCATCTAATATATTTGCTGGATCATTGATAATTTTTTTCATTATTTTCCAGACCTCCTAAAGTAATTTAAAAATAGTTTCACTAATAGTGTAACCGTTTTTAAGGTATAGAACAAATATAAACATTTAATGAAGTGAAATACTGAAAAATAACGAGTTGGTTGTTTATTGTTTTGGTATACTGTTAGTAGATAAGACGACTATTCTAAAATTGTATTCTCTAATGTACAAAAAAAAGCGAAGAATTAAGAAATTGAAAATGAAGGAGATTATACGATGAATAATCAACTGCAATTGTATTTACTAGTAAAGCAGCTTTATCAAGCTAACTTTTGGAAAGATTATTGGGATAACGATATTATTGGTATTCAATTGCCTAATCGTAAGGATCCTGTTTTTATTTCAGTACTAGGAAAAGCTGAACAAAATTTTGGTTTTTTGATTTATCGTGATTTGGAAGAACTGTCTTATTATTTTGAAATGAGCACACGTGCTGAGTACGATTCAGCAATGGAAATGCTACAGGTACAAAAATGCATCTCTATTAATTTTGAAGACCGACAAGAAATTCCAAAAGAAGAGTATGAAAAAATAAAAGCTAGTGGTGTTACTTTCAGAGGTAAAAAAGCTTGGCCAGTCTTTACCGATTACAAACCAGGATATTATCCGGTTACGCTAAATGAGAGTGATGTTTCTTTTTTGATAGCTGTTTTTGAAAAGTTAATCGAGACGGCAAATGCATTTCGGACATCTTTAGATTTTTATGAAAAAGAACAAGAAAGTTATGAAATTTTAATGCGCACATATAAAACAGATGGTTCTTATAGAGATGGCTTGTATGCTGTACCCGAAGTTATTTTAAAAGGGATATCCGTTAGTAAGATTGAGTATGCTGCAATCAAAATAACGGATTTTGAAATGAAACGAGTGAATAACCAAAAAATGAAGCATACGGTATGGGAGTTGGATATCGACTTTGTTGGTGTTCCAGTTGTACCTCCAAATGGTGGACGTCCGATCTTTCCTAGTTTATTGATTGTGGCAGATTCAGAAAATGGTGAAGTGATTTGTAGTGAATTTATTAATCCAAAAGATGCTGAAAAAATCCAACGTATTATCATTCAATTAATTTTGGCACAGAATGGAAGACCACCTAAGATTGTTGTACAGACAAATCGTTATGTTAAGATTGCCAGTTATTTAGAAAATGTATTGACTGCTTTAGATATAGAGCTGATTCCTATTCAACAGCTACCTTTATTATCTGTAGTGAAAGAAGATATGCTAGAATATTTTAAAGAGTAGTTTTGATAAAAAATGGAGGTAACTAGTGAAAACTTTAGTAATTATATCTCATCCTGACATAATGGAGTCGGGAAGCCAACAATATCTATTAAGTTCAATCCCAAATGATACGAATATAACCGTTCGCCATTTGGAATCGTTGTATCCGGATTTCAAGATAGATGTCCCAAAAGAACAGGCACTACTCAAGGAACATGATCGAATTATCTTTCAGTTCCCACTTTATTGGTATAGCTCTCCAGCATTGTTAAAAAAGTGGCAAGATGATGTATTAACAGATGGATTTGCTTATGGGAAAAAAGGGAAAGCTTTAACTGGAAAAGAATTTGGCTTAGTCCTAACAATTGGTGTGAAAAAGGAAGAATATCAACCTGGAGGGCGTGAAGCTTTCAGTATTGATGAACTAACTAAACCTTATCAAGCGCTAGCTCTTAAGACAAAAATGATATTTCTTAAATCATTGCCGATTTTTCAATTTAGCTATTTGACAGAAACACAAAAGATGGCTTTATTGATTCGTTACCAGCAATACTTGACTCGAGAAAAAGATGACAGTTTAGAGGCACGTGAAAAGTGGTTTATTCAAGAATTACAAATGACAGATTTAAGCAAATTAAATGAAGGCGATCAATTTATACTAGAGCAAACGGTCGAATTTATTGAAGAAAATCGGGATACAATCGACGAATTGAAAATGCTTTTAGATCAAATGAATTAAACTGGATAAAAGAACGAAGGTAGGCGAATGAAGTGGAACAAAAAGAATGGTTGCTTCTAGAATTGGAAAGAGTCATTCAAACGAGTCGGGATTATAAGCAAAAAGCGTTGTTAAAGTCAGCGAAGGACTTAATCAATGAGCAAGTTGAACGGATTCGCCAGATGGAAGGCGAATTAGATGGGACCTTATGGAGTCCGCGCAATTGGAATGAGTAAGAGTAGAATGAAACGCTAACGAACTAGAGATAGCTGTGTAAAAATGCAGCTGTCTTTTTTTGTTCTGAAGAATTAGGGTATCGATTGTTGGGTCAAAACAGGTATAATAGGAAAAAAGGAGGAGTAGTGAAGATGAAAAGAGAAAGTGCAGCAGACTATGACATTAAAATGGAAAACGTCCGTTATTCTGCTCCTCAACGGTATTATGGAACAAGGCTCTTATTTGTAATAAGAGGTTCTGCAACTATTTCATTTGGAGGACGTAATTTTGAAATGGCAGAAAGCGATATATTAGTTGTTAATCGCACAAATAATTATTCTGTCATGGGAAGTGAAGATAGTTGCATTATTTCACTTAGCATTTCTAGTCAGTTTTTTGTGACGCATTATAAAGATTATTTCCATTACAATTTTGACTGCTTTTCTAAGGAACTAGATCCTGGCAGAGAAGGTGTGATTGCTCAACTAAGACATTTGGTAGCTGAAATCATGATTGCCGATTCTAGAAAAGAAGAAGGCAACACATTAGAAATTCGCAGCAATTTGTATCAAATCATGTTAATGATGACGCGCTTTTTTAAAAAAGAAGCGCCACATTGGAAAGGCGTAGATACAAGTGATGAAAGAATTGCCCGCCTTATTCAGTTGATCGAACAACGCTATGCAGAGCCGTTGACCTTATCTGAGTTAGCAGAGCATGAAAATTTATCTTCTTCTTACTTATCTCGTTATTTCACGCAAATGACAGGCATGGGATTTTTAAATTATTTAAATCGAGTTCGGGTAAAGCATAGTCTAGATGATTTATTGTATACATCAGATAATTTATTTCAAATAGCAATGAAAAATGGATTTTCAACTGCCAAAAACTATACGGTTGTTTTTAAAATGATCTACCAACAGACACCGGCTCAATATCGAAAAGAACATCAACATGAGCAATTGGAACAGCATGAAGCTCTAATTAATAAAGTTGAAGCTAAGACAATCCTTGATTCTCCGGCTATTTTAGATCGACTAGCTAGCTATTTAGATGTAGGAAGCAATCAAAGCTACACGATTGATGAAAATCAACTTGAAGAACGCCAGATTGTGTTGAATTGTGATGGGAAACAAGAATTAAAACGGGAAAAACATATCGTATTTATTGGCGAACTAAAAGAATTATTGAATGAAAATGTAAAAAAACAGTTGATTTTGGCTAAACAGCAGCTAAGAGTAGACTTTGTTGGAATTCAAAAAATCTTTGAAGAAACACCGTTTTTAATCGAATCTGAAACACCCGAAGTACCGGTTAGTTCGCCGATATATGCTAATTCTGATATTGTTTTGCATTTTTTAAAAGAACAAGGAATCTACTTATTTTTGAAGCTAGAGTATAAACAAATTAGTCAGAATGAAGATTATTATATTAAGAAAATTGATCAGTTTATTCAACATGCTCTTCAAGTTTTCGGGCGTGAATTTGTAGAAAAATGGCAAATTTTATTTTATAGCAAAGAAGATAATTCAGTTGAGTCAACCGAAATAGAACGGATCTACTTAAAGGTTTGGCAAGTAATCAAAAACAAATCAGAAAAAATGAAAGTTGGAACATTTCTTCCGTTTGATGAAAAACAAGTGCAATTGCCAGAAAATCAACAATGGCAGATTAAACATGCTAGTAAGATTGAATTTATAGGGTATGAAACAGATCAAAATGACATAATCAATTTTAATGATATAAATGTAGAAGAATTTGCTAAAAGTCATCGTTATATTACAGACAAAACAAAAGAAATAAAAATATTCATGCATCAACATCAAATGGATAGGCCGTTGTTTCTTATTAATTGGAACATTTTAACCGGCAATACTCGTTATATAAATGGAACTTTCTTTAGAGGAGCATTAATCTTGAAAAAGATTTTGGAATTAGAAGGTGAAGTAGAAGGGATTGGATTTTGGATTAACACTGAAATTCATGAACGTGTAGAGAGATGTACGAATAATTTAGTAGATAGTCTAGATTTATTTCATTTTTTTAATGAAAAACACCCGATTTTTTATACCTTGCGTTTTAAAGAACGGTTACGAGGTAATGTGATAGCAAGCGGAAACGATTATATTATGACTGAAAATGAAGATGGTTATCAGCTGATTATTTTCAATGAGCGACAATTCAGTCCGCGTTATTCCATAAATGAATTATTTGTAAAAAATAGAAGCAAAGAATTGCACATTCATCTTACAGGAATAAAACCGGGCAATTATCAGATTCGAACATTAAAATTTGATCGTGATAATGGCGGGTTGTATTCTAAATGGTGGAATTTAAACAGTAAATACGGTATTGACCACGAATTGATGGATCATATCGTTCAGTCGATTAATCCATCGCTAGATATTAAAGATGAATATTTAAATGAAGAATGGTCTTTTTATGCTTTGTTAAATACGAATGCGATTCATTTTATTGAATTTCGAAAAGCAATTGATTAAATAATCTTGATTGCTTTACAAATTTGAACGCTATGGCTATAATGTAATTCGGTAGGAGGTAAACCATGAAAAAAGTATTAATTGCTGGTATTAAAGGCTATCAAAAAGGAATTTCACCTTTATTTCAACCAAGTTGCCGCTATTATCCAACCTGCTCGCATTATGCCATTGAAGCCATTGAAAAACATGGTGTTGTAAAAGGAACAGTAATGGGAACAGCTCGTATTTTAAGATGTCATCCTTTTATTAAGGGAGGATACGATCCCGTCCCAAATAAATTTACGTTAAGAAGAAATAAAGAAATAAAAACAATTAAAAATTAACAATAAGCTGACAAATTTTAAATTTGTCAGCTTATTTAGTCGCTTCAGATTAGTGTTAGAAAGACGGGGAAACTACATTTTAATTTTAGTATTTGCATAAAAAGGGATGGACAACTTTGACAAACCTCTAAATATAGTGTAAATTGTCTTAGGGACGAAATATTAATAAAACAACGAGAAATAATGTTCGTGTTTTACGATCCTGTATAAAAAACAAATAATTGCCTAAAAATTAGAGCTATAAGAGAAAGAGGTTAAGGAAAAGATGAAAGTTTTTGACTATGAAGATGTCCAACTTATCCCTAATAAAAGTATTGTAAGAAGTAGATCCGAGTGTGATACAACAATTGAATTTGGCGGTAGAAGATTTAACTTACCAGTTGTACCGGCTAATATGCAAACAGTTATCGATGAAACATTAGCTATTTGGTTAGCAGAAAATAACTTTTTTTATGTTATGCACCGTTTCGATGAAGAAGACAGAATTCCTTTTATCCAACGAATGAATGAAAAAGGATTATATTCTTCTATTAGCGTAGGTGTAAAAGATGCAGAATATGACTTTATTGAAACATTAGCGAAAGAAAATCTAGTACCAGAATACATTACAATCGATATTGCTCATGGGCATTCTGATTTAGTAATTAATATGATCCACCACATCAAAAAGTTCTTGCCAGGAACATTTTTGATTGCGGGTAATGTTGGTACTCCTGAAGCTGTTCGTGAGTTAGAAAATGCTGGGGCGGACGCAACTAAAGTGGGTATTGGACCTGGAAAAGTATGTATCACAAAATTAAAAACCGGATTTGGTACTGGTGGTTGGCAATTAGCAGCTTTGCGTTTGTGTGCTAAGGCTGCAAGAAAACCATTGATTGCGGATGGCGGAGTACGAGATCATGGCGATATTGCTAAATCAATTCGTTTTGGAGCATCTATGGTAATGATGGGATCTTTATTCTCAGGACATGACCAATCTCCAGGAAAAACGATCGAAAAAGACGGCAAAATGTACAAAGAATATTTTGGTAGTGCTTCTGAATACCAAAAAGGCGAACACAAAAATGTTGAAGGCAAAAAGATCCTTGTAGAATATAAAGGTGACATCGCTGAGACATTATTGGAAATGAAACAAGATCTACAATCTTCTATCTCATATGCGGGTGGAAACGATGTAGAATCGATTCGTAAAGTGGATTATGTGATTGTTAAAAATTCAATTTTTAATGGTGACCGCTAAAGAAACCTTAAAAGATCCTTTAAAGGGTCTTTTTTTGTCGCTGAAAAATAGTTGCGTTTTATTAGTTCTTTTGAGTAAACGCAAATAGTTTGTATCCGTAAGTTTCTTTGTTACACTTAATAAGTAAACTGAAACGAAAGGAGCAAGAAATGATGAAAGTATTAGTAGTAGGTGCAAATGGACAAATCGGTAAAATGATTGTAGATAAATTGCACGAAAGCGACAAACACTCAGTACGGGCGATGGTTCGAAAACCAGAACAAGCCAATGCACTAGATATGAACGGTGTGGAAGCGTGCTTAGCAGATTTAGAAGGACCAATTGAGGCGATTCAAAATGCTCTTGAAGGTATGGATGCTGTCATTTTCTCAGCTGGTTCAGGCGGACAAACAGGTTATGACAAAACAATGTCGATTGACTTAGATGGGGCAGTAAAAGTAATGGATGCAGCAAAAGAAGTTGGCGTAAATCGTTTTATTATTGTTAGTACAATGAATTCAGATAATCGTGCAGCATGGGACAGTGAAGAAATGAAACCTTACAACATTGCCAAATATTATGCAGATCGTTGTTTGAAACAAAGCGGATTGACGTATACTATTTTGCGTCCAGGAGCATTGGAAAATGATCCTGCTACAGGGAAAATTGAAGTTGCTGAAAACTTGCCAGGCGGTGCTATCTCTCGTGAAGACGTAGCAGAAGTTGCTATTGCTAGTTTAGATAACGAAACGACTTTTAATAAAGAGTTTGATCTTTTAAACGGAGATATACCGATTGATGAAGCATTAAAAAATCTATAACCTCTTTTATTAGGGTGTGTTTTAAAACTAGTTTATCACGAGAAAAATAGCTGAGATAAGCTGAATCAAAATCGTTATCCGTTTGAGTAGCCGTAATAAGCCCTCATTCGACTCACTCAAAGTCGTTATCCATTTGAGTAGACGTAATGAGTCTTTATTCGAGCAACTCAAAACAAATTTCTATTTGAGTTTGCACAGTAAGTCATCATTCGACCAACTTGAAGTCAGTTTCTATTTGAGCAGACGCAATGAGTCTTAGTAGTTTTCAAATACGTCCTAGTTAAACGGAGACTTGTTTTAGTGCTCATTTAATCAATAAACCTAAACGAAAGCTCTTTTCACTTTGAATATGTAGGTAGAAGAGAGACAGAATATAAAATAAGAGGCCGGGGACAATTTAATTGTCCTCAGCCTCTTATTTTCATACCATACCTGGTTTTAAGATCACTTTGATATTTTGATCTGCTTTTTTATCAAAAATATCATAAGCTTTTGCTGCTTGTTCTAGCGGCATAGTATGAGTAATGATATCCGTAGGGTCAAAAATATTTTTTTCGATCATGTCATATAATTTTGGCATAAGATGAATAACAGGAGCTTGACCTGTTTTTAAAATAACGTTTCGGTTGAAGAAATCATTGATTGGGAAACTAGCAGAAGGCGTCATGTACACTCCAGTAACTTGGACCGTACCGAACTTCTTAACACTTTCAGAAGCTGTAACAAGCGGACTGATCGTTCCACTTTGTACGCTTAGAAGCGTCTTAGCTTTTTCTCTAGTAGGAGTCACTCCATCCATCCCAACGCAATCGATCACGACATCCGCTCCGCCGTTAGTTGTATCATAAAGGAATTTTCCAACTTCAGTAACATCTTTAAAATTCACCGTTTCAACATTATTGGTATTGCGTGCATGGTCTAAACGATGCTTCACATTATCGACTGCAATAACTCGTTTAGCCCCTTTCATTTTGGCAAATTTTTGAGCAAATAGCCCAACAGGACCAGATCCTAAGATGATGACCGTGTCGCCTTCTTTGACGCCGCTGCTTTCTACACTCCAGTAAGCAGTAGGGACGATATCGGATAAGAAAAGAACTTTTTCATCTGGCAAATCATTTTCCGGAACAACAAAAGAGGTGAAATCAGCAAAAGGAACACGTAAGAATTCTGCTTGGCCTCCAGGGTAATTCCCATGCATCTTACCAAAACCAAATAGTCCGCCGTTATCGAAAGCTGGATTTGGATTAGAATTGTCGCATTGACTTTCCATTTCGTGAGTACAGAAATGACATTCGCCACATCCAATATTAAATGGAATAACGACACGGTCGCCTTTTTTAACTTTTTTTACACCAGGACCGACTTCTTCAACAATTCCCATCGGTTCATGACCCACTACATAATCTTCTTCCATTACTGGCTTTCCGTTATGATACAAGTGTAAATCAGATCCGCAAATAGCTGTTGCTGTAATGCGGACAATCATATCAGTAGGTTCTTGAATCGTTGGATCTGGAACATTTCGGACTTCCATTTTTTCATTTCCTTGCCATGTTACTGCACGCATAAAATCGCTCCCTTAATTTGTATTTTATCAATCAAAGTTTAACATTGCGATTACAGATAGTAAATTAATAACGCTTACTTTTAAGGATAAAAAAACGTCTGATCCATTAAAATGCTAAAGGATCAGGCGCTTATTTCTTTTAAACTAATTTAACTAAGAAGTATTTTTTCTTCCCTTTGCGAATCAAGATAAAACGTTCATCAAAAGAGTTTTCAGGTGTCACAATGGCTTCAACATCTGTGACCTTTTCACCATTCATGGATAAAGCTCCATTTTTAATATCTTCACGAGCTTGGCGTCTAGAAGGTTCAATACCGACTACATCGACTAACCATTCTACGATATTTTTTTCTTCTTTTGGAGCTTCAAACGTAGGCATGTTTTTGAATCCTTCTTCGATTTGATCAGCCGTTAAACTTTTTACATCACCGGAAAAAAGAGCTGCAGTAATTTTTTCAGCATCTTTCAACGCTTGTTCGCCATGAACAAATAGCGTCATTTCGCTAGCTAATGTTTTTTGTGCTTCGCGTTTATGCGGCTCTGTTGCTATCTTTTCAGCTAAAGCATCGATTTCTTCTTTAGTTAAGAAAGTAAAGTACTTCAAGTATTTCACGACATCACGGTCGTCTTGATTTAACCAAAATTGGTAAAACTCATAAGGAGTGGTTTTTTCTGGATCTAACCAAATAGCACCACCTGCAGTTTTCCCAAATTTAGTTCCGTCTGCTTTTAACATTAACGGAATGGTCAGCCCATAAGCTTCAGCTTCAGAACCTTCTTGTTTACGGATATATTCTAAACCAGCTGTAATATTTCCCCATTGATCTGCGCCACCAATTTGTAATTGAACATCTTCATGTTGGTACAAGTGTAAGAAATCAATCGATTGTAAAATTTGATAAGTAAATTCAGTAAATGAGATACCTGTTTCTAAACGACTGGCAACGATGTCTTTTGACAACATAGTGTTGACGTTAAAACTTTTCCCAATATTACGTAAGAAATCAAGTAAAGAGATTTCTTTTGTCCAATCCAAATTGTTCACCATACGAATAGAGTTTTCATTTTTACCTGCATCAAATAGTTTTTCCATTTGATGTGTTAATTTATCGACATTATTTTGAACTTGTTCGCTCGTTTGTAAAACACGTTCTTCAGATTTACCACTAGGGTCACCAATTGAACCCGTCGCGCCACCAATGACGATAACGGGGCGGTGTCCAGCTAATTGAAATCTTTTCAGAATCATAAAAGGAATCAAGTGGCCAATATGCATACTATCGCCAGTTGGGTCAACCCCACAGTATAGACCTACAGCTTTTTGGTCAATCAATTTTTTTAAACCTACTTCATCTGTTTGTTGATTAATGGCATCGCGCCATTCTAGTTCATCAATAATATTCATTTTTCTAGCTCCTTATATCTGTATTTTTGTGCATAAAAAAAGCCCAATAAAAAGAAGTTATCTTTTTATCGGGACGAAAATTTCCGTGTTACCACCCAAATTGCAGTCTGTTTTCAACACAAAACAAGCCTGCCACTCATTTACTGTTAACGTTAGTAATACGCTTGAGGTTAGTCAAGTTACTCCGGAGTGTACTTCGCAAAAAAGGTTTGTGCCTATTTTCATCAACCATAGGCTTTCTATTGAACAGGGACCAAATGCTACTAAGCTCTTTCATTGTAAGTTTGTTATGAGATTGTTATTAGTATAGATGAAGTGAAGACAATTTGTCAATCTTGTTTTTAAGGGAATAATACTAGTACTATAAGTGGAAGAGTTGAAATGAAAGACGAAAAAATTGACTCACTTGATGTTAACGATGACAATGGACTGCTACAAGAGATGATATCTAGTCATTAAAATAGGAGTTAGGTATCGTTTTTTTGATTTACACGTTAGTTGTCTGTATAATTTTGATAAGTAAAGGGAAGGTAGGATTTTGAATGGATATTTACACAATAGGTCATTCTACTCATAGTAGTGAGGAGTTTATTTCTTTGCTTCAATCATATGATGTAGAAACTTTAGTTGATGTACGTTCTTACCCTGGTAGTAACCATATGCCTCAATTTAATAAAGAAAACATAGAAAAATGGTTGCCTGAAAGCGGTATTAGTTATATTCATATGCCTTCATTGGGTGGTAGAAGAAAGAAAAATCACGAAATAGACGAATCATTAGTGAACGGATGGAGAAATACGTCTTTTCAGAATTATGCAGCCTACAGTCTAACGAATGAATATGAAAAGGCAATCAGTGATTTACTAGACCTTGAAAGTAAAAAACGAGTTTGTTACATGTGCTCTGAAAGTGTTCCTTGGAGATGCCACCGCTTGATTATTTCAAATACTTTGTCATTAAAAGGATTAACTGTTCACCATATCATGACAGAGAAAAAAGCTACTTTACATGAAATAGGTATGTATGGTGCTAAAGCGGTTATCGAAGGATCCAAACTTATTTATCCTGATTCATGTTCATAAATCAAAAAGACGCTATTCATCACAGGCATATAGGCCATGATGAATAGCGTTTTTTTATCAGTAATTAATTATATCAAATTTCTTGTACAGAATTAAGAAGGTACACTATATCTTACTGCTATGAAAATAATTTTGTTCACTTGTGCCAAAATCAAGTGAAAACTTTTGTTACATAAATTTAAATTCAACGAGTATTAAAGGTCTCAGCGATTTCAATCATTGCCTCATTGAATTCTTTTTGAAAATATGTGGTTTTACTGTGATCCTTATTCACGATGAGGCTAATGTAAAAGTGAGGTGCATTTTCAATGGGAACTCTGACCAGTCGTGGGCGATCGTCTATTAGAATATCGCTCATAAAAGCAACCATGTTAGTGGAAGAAGCAATGGACAATGCCGTTTGAATTTCCTTAGTATAAAGAGTCTGTGGCTGTTTAATTTGGTTGTTTTTAGTCCATTCTTCAAAAATACGTTGGTGTGTATAACCTTGCGCTAAGGAGATAAACAGCTCATCTTGAAGTTCCGCTGCCATGATGATGCTTTTTTTGGCTAATGGATTGTCAGGGGATACCCAAAGAGCTAACTCTTCTGTTCGCAAAGGAATTTGTAATAAATTTTCTGCTGAAAAAGTAGGACAATCGCTCCCAATAATGGCCAATGGAACTTGACCTTTGCATACCAAATCCAGCATAACATCAGAACTTTCTTCTTCAATGAGTTTCATAGAGGCTGAAAATTTTGTCAAATGTGGCATCAGTTGTGCCATGAAATGGCCGCCAATGGTTGGTAAGAAGCCAAAATAAACGATTTGATTTTTCAAATCATGAATTTCTTCTTTAACTTGTTCTACTGTTTGTAAAATATGAGTTGAATGCTTAAATAATATTTCACCAGTTTCTGTCAAACGTAAATGTTTGTGAAGTCTTTTTCTATCTATCAATACAGTTTCGAGTTCCTTTTCAAGGCGTTTTAAAGCCATCGAAATGGAAGGCTGGGAGACGTAAAAATGTTCTGCTGTTGCAGTAAAGTTCAAGTTTTCAGCCAAATAATTAAAGTAAACTAAATCTTGTAAATTCATAGGGTCCTCCTGTTGGTTTTGTGAATTTAATAACATAAACGAAACGTATACTAAACTAATTTTGCATAAATATTATTTATCATATCATAAAAAAACAATATTTTCTAAGTGTGGAAGAACATGATAAAGTAACACAAGTGGTGAAGCGCTTCCAAAATAATGGTGAAAGGTGTGACATTTTTAAAGTGATTAACAGGTTGAAAATTATTCAAGATTGATGTCCAAATCGCTATGTCTGAATTACTTTTTGTGAGACGGATTATAGTTGTAATTGTAGCTCCGTTGACTGTACTGAGTGCTCAATGGCTATTTTAAATTTAGAAATAAACTATTAAATTCATTATATAAAAAGGATGGTTGGAAATTTATGGTAAATGAACAAACGATTAAATACGAAGCACCAACAGTAGAGCAAGAAATTGAAGTAATCAGCACTTATCGGCTTGAAGACAGAGCTCGTGAAGTCGTTCCACATGGTGGATTTGATTATATGTCAGGTGCTTCAGGAGATGAATTTACATTAAAACAAAATAATGAAGCTTGGTCACACAAAGGAATTTTGCCTCGTGTATTAGCTGATGTAGAAAATCCGGACACATCGACTTCTATTTTAGAACATGACATTAAAGTCCCTTTTATTATGGCTCCTATTGCAGCTCATGGGTTAGCTCATGAAACAAAAGAAGCAGGAACAGCTAAAGGAATCGCTGAATTTGGCGGCACGATTATGTCTATCAGTGCTTATTCAGGAGCTACGTTTGAAGAAATTGAAGATGGCTTGAAAGGCAGTCCTCGTTGGTTCCAAATTTATATGAGTAAAGATGATGAAATGAATAAAAATATTCTTGATGAAGCAAAATCTGATGGTGCGACAGCAATCATCTTAACAGCGGATTCAACATTAAGTGGTAATCGTGAGAAAGATATGCTGAATAAATTTGTTTACCCATTTGGTATGCCAATTGTCTCTCGTTACTTAACCGGATCAGGGAAGAATATGTCTTTGAACAACATCTATGCTCAGTCAAAACAAAAAATCACCCCAAGAGATGTGAAGTTTATTTCAGATTACTCTGGCTTGCCAGTGTTTGTTAAAGGAATTCAAACTCCTGAAGATGCTTCATTAGCGATTGGTGCAGGAGCAGCTGGTATTTGGGTATCCAATCATGGTGGACGTCAATTAGATGGTGCACCTGGATCATTTGATACTTTGGAAAGTATTTCTAAAGTTGTAGCTGGCCGTGTTCCAATCGTATTTGACAGTGGTATTCGTCGTGGAGAACACATCTTCAAAGCTTTAGCAAGCGGTGCAGATATCGTGGCTGTGGGTCGTCCAGTATTATACGGGTTAGCTTTAGGCGGATGGAAAGGTGTTAAATCTGTCTTAGAATACTTCGAAACAGACTTGAAACGTGTTATGCAATTAGCTGGAACTCAAACAATCGAAGACGTTAAAAATGCTCGTTTGTTTGATATGAAAAAATAAATTTATGTGAATTTGAGGGAGCGGTGCCGACTAAACGGCATCGCTACATATTAAGTGGAGCAGAGGATTTATGAAAGATGAAAAAAATGCACTTATACAAAAGAATCAAGCTCTGAAACTCACTTAATAAAAAACGGATAATGGAAGGAAAAAAATTATGATATTACAGACATTACTTGCAGTACTGCCTATTGCATGGCTAATTATCTCACTTGGCGTATTAAAGATGCCAGGTACAAAAGCTTGCTTGATTGGACTGCTTCTTACACTTGGAATCAGCATCGTTGGTTTTGATTTCCCAATTATTGATGCTTTTACAGCAACATTAGAAGGCGTTATTAATGGCATTTGGCCAATCGTTTATATTATTGTAGCCGCTTTATTTACGTATAATTTAGCTACTTATTCTGGAAGTATGAAAATTATCAACCAATTGTTGACAGGAGTCTCCAAAGATATGCGAGTATTAGTTTTACTGATTGCTTGGGGATTTGGTGGTTTTTTGGAATCAATTGCTGGATTTGGTACGGCAGTTGCAATCCCGGCTGGAATTCTAGCTTCATTAGGTGTAAGCCCAGTTATGGCAGCTGTTATTTGTTTGATTGCGAATACTACCCCAACTGCATTTGGAGCAATAGGATTGCCTGTAACCTCATTAGCTCAAGCAGGAGGGCTGGAGGTTATGCAAACATCTTATATAGTCTCATTGCAGTTGTTATTGCTTATTCTAATTGTTCCCTTTATTTTAGTTATGCTAACAGGTGAAAGTATAAAATCATTAAAAGGCGTTACTCTGATCACCTTATTATCAGGGCTTGCATTTGGTTTGCCTCAGGTTTTTGTGGCTCGCTACATTGGACCTGAGTTGCCGGCTGTTATTGGTTCTTTAGTTTGTATTTTGGTCACAGTCTTGGCGGCCCGTTTTGTAAAAACACCAGAAGACTCTCCTTACTTGATTAAAGATAATGATCACGTAGGAAAGTCATCAGTTACCTTCTCGGTAGCTTTTAAAGCTTGTCTGCCTTATGTTTTTGTTTTTCTATTTATCATTTTATCTTCATCTTTATTCCCAGCTATCAGTGGTACATTGGGAAAAGTACAGTCTTCATTTGTAATCTATTCTGGAGAAGGTGCAAAACCTTATATGATCAAGTGGTTGACTACTCCAGGGACATTGATTATCTTAGCTACTTATTTAGGTGGATTGATTCAAGGAGTTTCCTTTGGCAAAATTACAGATATTTTGTGGAGTACGATCAAGCAGCTTAAAAATACCGCTGTGACTGTAAGCGCGATTGTAGCCCTATCTAAATTAATGGGATATAGTGGCATGATCAGTGTACTATCAACCTCACTTGTTACTTTTACGGGACCTTTATTCCCATTGATATCTCCTCTAATTGGAGCCGTTGGTACATTTATTACGGGTAGTGATACAAATGCGAATATTCTCTTTGGAGCACTGCAAGTTAATGCTGCTCAATCGTTAGGTGCAAATGAATACTGGTTAGCTTCAGCTAATATGGCGGGAGCAACAGCCGGTAAGATGATATCTCCTCAAAGTATAGCTGTAGCAACTGCAGCTACAGGTTTGATTGGACAAGAAGGTGCAATCACTAAAAAAGTATTTAAATACTTTGCCTTGTATTTAGGTGTAATTTGTTTAATTGTATTCTTTTTAGGGAAACTGTTAGGTATGATTTAATTCTAAATCAAGTAATACGTTTATAAAAGGCTATTAAAATTGAGCTGTTGTGCATTTTAGGAATGCACAACAGCTCGATTTTTTTGTTTACTCAATATATGATGATGTAAACAATAGTAACCAGGCTAAAGATAGTTGAACTCTGAAAGCCAAATAACAGGTGATCTGACATTTGATAACTTTCATGAGTACAGTCGCTATTCATCACAGTTATATATGTCCTGAAGAATAGTATGTTTTATCAATGACTAATTATCTCTGATTTCATAGTCTCAGTCGCTTATATATTTTATGTAGTAAACGTTTTACATATCATTATGACGGCATTGTTGTTAAAATAACGATGTACTCTTTAACTAATAATTACTAATTACCAGGAGGAGATAAAATGTTATTCTTACTTTTAGCTGTTATTGGTCTCATTATCGTTGGTTGGGGTTGGTCTAAAATGGATGGTATTGCTGATTATTGGATTGATCAAGGTAAAAAAAACACTAAAAAATAATGAAATGCCTATCATATAGAGTTAGGGAATTTAACGATTACTTTTTTAATTACAGAATTTAGTTTTTAACGTAAATTCCCTATTAAATTTAATAGTCATTTTGTTAGTTCATGACTTATGTCAATCAAATTATATATTTCTTCATTCGAAGCGGTTCCATTTAAAATAACAGTTAACCAGTGTTCCTTATTCATATGGTATGCATGGGAAAACCCTTCTTTTGAAGACAAAGGAACGACTAGCTCAGGTTCACATTTTATGTTTAATATGTCAATAATTTCATCACCGTCTAAACCAATTTTATTTTTAGGAACACTCATGATAAGTGCATACCATTTTTTATTGTGTTTATGCCGTAGCACTTCATAACTTGGATACTTAGTCCATAAATGCTCTGAAATAGTTTTATAGTTCTCTTCTGCGTATTTTAAAATATCTGAACGAGTAGCCATATTATTGCCTCCCACAAATTTAATTACATAATATATCACAGTTTATCAAAAGGACAAAGCAGTCAATAAAGTTTAAAGTGAGCAGATGATTCATTTAAGAAGTATAAGAATTTCACTATAGATATACGACTTTATGTACCAAATATTAAATTCATTAGGTTAATGATAGGAAGTAGGAAATGATAAAAATAATTGGGGGAAAATTGTTTAATTAATCTGCTAACGACAATCCTATAATGTCAACATCTTGAAATTTATGTAAGAGTTTTAATTCTTTGTCAACTGTATCGTATTCATACAAATCACAAGGTGATTGCCAATTTACATTTAATTTTACTAAAACAAAATAATTTTCAACAACTTTGAATATTTGGAATTCCAAAATATCGTGTTCTATTTTTTCTGCTGATTGAAAGATTCCTGTAATTATTTCATCATTCTTAACAATAGTACCTGCAGAATCTTCAAGAGCAATGTTATTTATCTTATTAAGAACCTTATTATTAGAAATATAAGATGAAAAACTATCTGAATCGGCATTGTATAATTTGAAATCGTCACTTATAAATGTGTCTATTTCTTCGCTATTCCAATTTGAAGAAATCGATACATACTCTATTTTCCCAGTGGTTTCATTTCGTGTGATTAAATTTATTAATGGGCTATTAGATATTTTATAGGAGCTTAATAAAATCATAACTATAACTATTATGGACAAAATAAATTTAATTTCTTTTTTCATAATTGCCTAGCTCCTTGTGTGTATGGTTATCCTTTATTTTATATTATAACGTAGAAAATAATTGTATGTATATGGCGTCATTTAAACCTTAATAAAAAGATAACAATAATTATATGAATTCATATAAAATTAAAAGGTATACTTCTTTTAGTAATAAAAACTAAAAGAAGGTAGGAGATAAAATGGGTTTTTGGTATTTTCTAATACTCTTTGTAGGGATTGCTCTTATTGTAGTAGGTATGCTGAATAAGGATGTTTCACGTTCAGTTAAAGTCGTAAGCATGATGTTTAGTATAGGTGTTTTATTTATTGTCATTTCGTTAATTATGTTTTTACCAGGTAGCTCTGAAATAGTCGCGCAATTACTACAACTAAATTAAAAAATAAAGAAAAAGATAGGAACTTAGATTCTTCAAAGTAAGTTTCTATCTTTTGTAACGTGTAAAAGCAAACCAAGTTAGGACCTCTTTTACGTTAATATTAACTGAGTAAACTATCCAATGCTGAATAGTTGTCTTTTAAATTTCCTTGGTCTTTCAGAAAAGAGTTTGCTAACTTTACAAAGTATCCCAATCGATATCCTCCAATGCAAAAAACTCATTTTCTTGTTTACGCTGGTGAATCGCATACCAGTATTTTTTATTGATAATTATTTACTGAAAACCTTTAACTATTTTGTTAAATTCTAAATCAGATATCTAGAAATTTATAATAATTACATTTTTTTATTTGGAATTTTTTGAGATGTAAACCAGTGGTTGCTAATTGTAAACGAATAGGTGCGGTACTTTTTAGGTTGAATTTGGGATAATCAGAGTACTAACTTAAGGAAGGAAGTCTTAAAATTAATTTTTTTATTATTAATTTAAATAGGAGAGAATTCAATGAATTACTTTACAGAAGAAAAACATGATCTTGAAGGCTATATGGATAATTTAAGGACTTTAACTAAAGTACTAGATATAGATACTCATAGTTTTTTATTAAACAACTCTTTTCATGATAGTCGTATAAGCGAAATTATATTGGTAAATAATTATAATCCAGAAGCACCAGATGAGTCTCAAGAAAGTATAGTATCTATTTCATCTGTAGCAAAGCATTGGGATAATAATATATATCAATTGTTATGGACAGATGTGACGATCTATTCTGTTGATTTTGATATTTCAAGAAATAAATTATTTGAAAGTCAAAAAATTTTGTTTAACAGAGGTTTAGATGAGTGGTCCCATGATGAACTGACATTATTAGATAATGGTCGTTTAAGACACGAAATTTATTTGTTTTCACAAACAACAATTATTATTGAGTGTGGTAATTTTTCTATCAAACGCATAGGACTATCTTAAAATTTATTTAGAAATTAAGCAAAAGTCAATAAATATAGATTCATACATATATAAATTATCTAATTGTGTGTAATACCTTAATCTCTATAAAACTGAAAGGAAATTATTCATGAAAAAATACAAAAAAATTTCAGGCTATATTTTAATTTTAGTAGCTGTAGTAATATTAGTTCGTTTACCTAATATGGTCTATCCTATACCGGATGATGATGGCATGGATACTAATCTTTATATCCTTGGAACGGTTTTAAATATAGCAAGGTACGTTGTTCTTTCTATCTTCTCTTTTGTTGTAGGAACAAAGCTTGCATTTAAGCATTAAATAAAAGGAGACTATTATTTACTTAATTTCTGGAACTTTATTTTTTATAACATCATTTTTTATTTTTGTAGGCAATTATGTCTTAAGTGATATGTATTATGGCGAGATGAATGGTTTTATTTCACTAATTGCTTTTATATCTTTTCTTATGGGTGTTGTTTTTTATTATGCTCACAATTCTGTAATCAATAACAAATAAAAAAATCAGGTTATTTCGGCAAGGTGAAATAACTATTAATAACAGGGAGATATAGGATATGGAAAATTTTTGGTCTTTTATATTAAGTGCATTACCTATTTTAGGAGCTTATTTAGGAGCTTTAGCTGTTGTTAGATATGATATTGATAAATTAGAAAAGCGATTGGGGAAAAAAATAAATGATTTAGAAAAGGAAGTTAAGCGATTAAATAACTTAAATAATGGGAAAATAGCTAACAATGATAAATAAATTAGTAGAAAGAGTAAAAAGGAACTGGGGAAATAGAAAGTGGATTATTTACGGAGCAGCTATCTCGTTTGTAGTTGAAGAAATATGAAGAATACTGAAATAAAAAAATAGACGGTAAGATAAAAGAAATAAAGTATTAAAAACTTTATTTCTTTTATCTTACCTATATGTACGCCCATACTATTAAACAGTTTGTTTCTATTTATTGGCGCATAGACGATGGAAGGTATTTATATAGCTCTTCAAGGAACGTATTGATTTTATTTTGATTTCCCAATACTCTTTTAGGAATTATGTAAGCTGAGATAGAGGAGTTGTAAATATAGATATACTCGCTTGTTTCTTCTACTTTGTTTACGTCACTCCAAGGTGTCTTCGTCTCACTAGCCGTGCTAGTTTCTATGATCGCTTCATCTGTTAAAAAAATTTTTCTTTTCTGTAATAAATTTTTATTGTTTCCTTCTTTAAGCATTTTTTTAATATTTCTTCCCATTTCCCAATTAAAATAATTTGGATAGAAAACTAGCCAAATTACACTCATAATACTAAATATCGTTATCCAATACCAAACAGGTATTTCTGAAAACGTTCCAAGTGCGAGTGTAGCAATTAAGAACACTAAGGGTCCGAGAATTCTTTGTAAGATTAAACTTTTTTTTACTGAAGCGGATGAGTTAGCGTGATCAAGATTAAAGTTTATATAATCTTCTTCCAATAATTCAAATTCGATTTCCATATAGCATCTCCCTAATACAAACAAATTTTAAAAATTAACGTGAACCAATTAGCTATTCGCTTAAATCATCAATAAATTTTTTCGCTTCAAGTAATCCAGCTCCAGTGGCAGATCGATACTCTTTAATAGCTTTAATTTTATTTCCTTCTGAGATAAGTTCTAAAAGAGTCGTTTTTAACCCATCATTTATTAAGTCAGGTAAGCCAACATGCGTAGCGACACTATCTAATTTTTTTTTCAGCTGATAAATTTCTGTTTTTAACTGGCTAATACTTAAAGTAAGGGATAGCAATAATAAAAATGCTCCTGCCAGAAGTAAGAAAATAACGATAAAATTCATTTTTCCATCTCCTTATGAGTAGTCGTATTGTCAAAATTTTGTCACTAATTAGAGCTTAAAGAGGAGAAAGAGTAGAATTAATTCTAGCCATTAAATATTCATTAGCATATTTCCCGTTTCTTATTGCTGCTAGTCGTTTAAGTCCTTCTTTTTCAAAACCAAATCTTTCGTACAAATATATCGCACGTTCATTGTCTTCAAATACAGTAAGTTCAAGCCTAACAAGCATTAACCATTTATCGGCTACATCGATAACCGCATCTAATAAAGCCGTACCCACCCCTTGGTTTTGGTAATCTTTATGAATCATTATGCCAATGCTTCCGCTATGACGAGTACGATGGTTGCCATGTACAGATAACCCTGCAGTTCCTATGATTATTTCTTCTTTATTTTTAAGCGTTGCAATAGCAACAAACTGGTGTTGATTAGCATCCATATTAACAACAAAATCTTCATTTTGCTGTATTCTTTCTGAAGGCATTCCTAAAATATTTTCAAAAACCCCTGGCATACGTCTTAATTCGTTTAATCCATTACCATCTCCGCTAGTAATGGGTCTGATATAAAAATCCATATGTATTCCTCCTTAAAAGTGTAATCTAATATAAAACCACTGCTATTTAATAATGTTATTATACAGTTTATTCTCTTGCAAAAGAATGTTAATAAATCATACAATTGAATAAATTTATAATTTTTATAAAAAAGCTTTAATTATCCTGTTAGCAAATGTTTATTTCTAACACATTTAAAGCAAAAAAAATACTAAACAGTAGAAAGAAGTAGCTATGAAATTTTAGTTTTGTGAATTGATAAACAAAGGAGAAGAAGTTTATGAAAAAAAATTCCTTTTATTTCTTTTTTATTTTAACAGGATTAATCTTGGTCTTTTTGATGTGTCGTCCACTGTATACTGTGAAATCTATAAGTTATAAGGCAGAAAGTCCTTTTAATGAACAAACAAAGGTCATAGCTGTTCCACAACATGCACTATACCACTATGCAGAAGTTAGTAAAGAAATAGTATACACTTCGGGCTATGTGGCTAATCAATCCAGTCAAGGGACTAAATTTGCTACTGAAGAAGGTTTTCGTTGGACTGAAGGTGGTGGAGCTCATTTAACAGCAAAAAAAACGGCTCATTCTTTTGGCAGTGTTGATCCATTGGGTGAAATACTGATAAATGTTCCCAATAAGACAGATTATTTTAGACTAAAGGTAGAAGAAGGATGGGAAGTAACTAAAACAGCTGTATATATGTACTCAGAAAGTAGTAGCAGTAAAAAGTTCCTTTACTACATCTATCCATCAACATTATATAATCGGACATTCACACCCGTAGTAGTGAATTAAGAAAAATTTTATCTCTTAGCTAAAGTTAGGTGTAGGTGCTATCACAGGCTTGCAGCTAATTTTTTATTCTGCATGAGTAAATAGAAAACAATAGGTATTTGTTTAAAGTTCGTTGTGCATTTGCACAATGAACTTTGTTAAAATGACAATAGCTTTTTCTTGTAATGAAAAATATAATGTAAGCGCACACAGAAGAAGTTGGGAGATGTTTAAAGATGTTAGATAGTACGATTCCATGGTTTGCAGCAATTATTGGATTGATCGTTGCAATTGTACTGATATTGAAAAAATTCAATCCAGTGTATTCTTTATTTTTTGGAGCCATCGTTGGTTGCTTAGTAGGTGGAGCTTCCTTAGTAGATACTATTGATATTCTAATCAGTGGTACACAAAGCGTTATTGGAACTGCTATTCGCGTTCTTGCTGCAGGAATGCTTGCAGGTGTAATGATGGAATCTGGAGCAGCAGAATCCATTGCGAACGCGATTGTAACGAAACTTGGAGATAAGAAAGCCATCTTATCATTGGCTCTTTCGACAATGATCATAACGGCTGTAGGAGTATTTATTCCGGTAGCAGTCCTAATTGTTGCTCCAATTGCATTATCCGTTGGAAAACAAACAGGAATTAGTAAAATTGCATTATTAACAGCTTTATCAGGTGGAGGGAAAGCAGGAAATATTATTTCGCCTAATCCAAATACGATTGCAGCAGCTGATGGTTTTGGCTTAAATTTGAGCAGTGTGATGTTAGCAGGTTTTATTCCAGCTTTGTTCGGACTTGCAACAGCTGTTATTGTAGCGAATTTAATTAAAAATAAAGGTGAAATGGTAAGAGATAGGGATATCCTTAAGAAAGAAGTAAAAGAATTAATGCCATTGGGAAAGGCGCTGATTGCGCCGATGCTTTCAATTGTTCTTTTATTGGTTAACCCAATTGGGACCCTATTAAAAATAGAGGTCCTCACAAATTTAAAAATTGATGCATTATATATTCTACCTTTTGCTTCAATCATAGGAACGCTCGCAATGGGACATGCGAATAAAATTAGTGAATACGCTTCTTCAGGAATTAGACGAGTCACAGATACGGTACTTATTTTGATAGGAGCCGGTGCAATTGCAGGATTGATATCTGCTTCTGATTTATCTGTTCAAGTTGTAAAATTAATTCATACAATAGGTATTTCTGGCACATTCTTAGCACCAATCTCAGGTATCTTGATGGGATTAGCTGTAGGATCAACGTCTACTGCTGTTATATTGGCTACTGGATCATTTGGACAAGCCATTCTAGATACAGGAACTTCTTCTTTAGCAGCATCTGTAATGGTTCATACAGGAGCAACCGTTATTGATAGTGTTCCACAAGGGAATTATTTCCATATTAGTGCAAATAGTATGAACATGACGATAAAAGAAAGATTGAAGGTTATTCCCTACGAGATGTGTGTAGGTGGGTCAATGACTGTAGTGGCAACTATTTTATATGGATTTATTCTGAACTAATTAATGGAAAAGAGGCAAATATAATGGTAAAAAGATTTGTTGTTGCACCAGATTCGTTTAAGGAAAGTATGAGTGCAAAAGAAGCCTGTGAAGCAATGGCTAGAGGGATCAGAAAAGTATTCAAGGATGCAGAAATCAGTCTTGTTCCAATGGCTGATGGAGGCGAAGGAACGGTTGATTCGTTAGTAGATGCTACAGAAGGAAGACGAATCAATGTTGAAGTGTCCGGTCCGATTCCTGAAGAAAAAGTAACAGCCTATTTTGGTATTTTAGGTGACAATAAAACAGCAGTCATTGAAATGGCGAAAGCAAATGGAATTGAACTATTAGCAAAAGAACGTCGCAATCCATTAATCACTTCTACGTATGGTACAGGTGAAATGATTAAAGCAGCTCTTGATGAGGGTGTAGAAAAAATTATTATTGGCATTGGCGGTAGTGTAACAAATGATGGCGGTGCTGGTATGGCCGAAGCATTGGGTGTAAAGTTTTTGGATGAAAATGGACAATCAATCGCTCAAGGAGGAGGTGCGCTAAATCAATTGGCTTCAATCGACACTTCAAGATTAGATCCTCGAATAAAAGAAATTGAAATCGAAGTTGCTAGCGACGTGACGAATCCATTGACTGGAGAACATGGTGCAGCTCATATTTTTGGTCCTCAAAAAGGAGCAACTCCAGAAATGGTGAACCAATTAGACCTTAATTTAAAACATTACGCCCAAATTATTCAAAGAGATGTTCAAATGTCGATTGAACATCAACCAGGTTCTGGAGCAGCAGGTGGGTTGGGTGCTGGCTTATTAGCTTTTACAAATGCAACCTTAAGACCTGGTATTGATATCGTTATTGAGACGAATAATTTAGAAGAACAGATTGCAAATGCCGATTTTATTTTCACTGGTGAAGGTGGAATGGATTTTCAAACTAAATTTGGGAAAGCGCCATATGGGGTTGCTAAAATTGCAAAACAGTATCAAAAACCCGTTTTTGCTTGTGCAGGTTATATTGGGAAAGATGTTGATGTGTTATATGATGAAGGAATGACGGCTATTTTTGGGATTCTCTCAAAAGCTCAATCGCTTGAAGAAGCTTTAAAGAATGGCGCATCAAATCTAGAACAGACCTGTGAAAATATTGCTCGAATTTTATTCTTAACAAGTGAATAAGGATAAATAATCGCTATTTTAGGCGATAAACTTGATATTTTAAGTTTTTAAGATGATAATTCAACTTATAAGATAAGGAAAAAACAGTTTAGGATATAACTTCTAAACTGTTTTTTGTATAGAAAAGGTGGCAGAAGTAAAAGTGTTGACTAACAGTCAAGCTAGGTTAATCGTCAGTAAATTAATGGAAGATATCCCTTATAATATAAATATTATGAATAATTTAGGGATTATCATTGCAAGTGGTGACAACAATCGTATCGGAACTTCGCATAGAGCAGCTGAACGAGCAATCAAAGAAAAAAAGATTATTGAAGTTTATCAAGATACACACTTAGAAAAAAAAGGGACGAATGAGCCAATAATATATGAAGACATTATTATTGGGGTAGTTGGAATTACAGGCGATCCTAATGAGGTTCGTCCATTCACAAAAATTGTTAAAACAGTCGCCTTGCTTTTGATTGAAGAATTAAATATTTATAAACAAAAAGAAGAGAACAGAGTAGCTAAGAATGACTTTTTGAAACAAATCCGTCTATCAGATGGCATGTACACGGAACTGCTGAAAAAAGAAGCTAGTGAAAAATACGAGTTAGAATTAGGGCAGCCCTATTATGGTGTCTTTGCTGAAAGGAAGGAAATACTGAGAGCAATTGCGTCTAAGAAAGAACTATTTGAATGGTCTGAAGGTTCTATTATTTTTATGGAGACTGTTGATTCATTAGAAACAGCTACTAATGAATTTATTATCATCAGCTCTAGTGAAAAAAACATTAATCAAATTCTTCAAGATATCAAACAGACATATGCTTTGCTATCTTTTTTAAACACAAAGAAAGAAGGAATAAATAAAACAGAGAGCTGCTATTTAGCTAATTTATTTTCATTTTCTCTTCCCCCTAATCAGAAACTGTTGAAGAAGATAAAGGAAGTGGCACCAGAATACGCAGAAACACTAATCAGTTTTGCGAGGAATAATAAAAGTATCAATGACACTTCGCTAGAACTTCATATTCATAGAAACACATTAAATTATAGAATTCAAAAAATTGAAGAACTAACTGGCAAAAATCCTCGTA
>NZ_ABHH01000021.1:0-40762 GCF_000171855.1 Carnobacterium sp. AT7
AATAATATCTCTAAACCACGATATTCTATTTCCTTCAGAATCATCTTCGACTTTTTTAGTAATGCCTTCTTTGTATGCCCAGTGAGCCGCAACACCATACTCAGCTACTGCATGCATTTCTTTTGTTCGGATCTGAACTTCGATAGGCTTACCATATTGGCCAATAACTGTCGTATGAATAGATTGATACATATTTGATTTCGGCATAGCAATGTAATCTTTAAATCTACCAGGCATCGGTTTCCAACGAGTATGAATCGCTCCTAATACGGCATAACAGTCTTTAATTGAATCAACAATAACACGAATTGCTAATAAATCGTAAATTTGATCAAATTGTTTTTTCTGATCGCGCATTTTGCGGTAAATGGAGTAGATGTGTTTCGGTCTACCAGTGATATCGGCTGTTATATTTAACTCTTCAACGGACTCTTGAATTTTTGAAATAGAATCAGAGATATAAGCTTCTCTTTCTTCTCTTTTAGAATTCATTAAATGAACAATTCGGTAGTACTGTTGAGGATTTAAATAGCGCAACGAAGTATCTTCTAATTCCCATTTAATTAAATTAATCCCTAAGCGATGAGCTAACGGAGCGTAAATTTCAAGTGTTTCATTAGCGATACGTCTTTGTTTTTCTGGTCTATGAAATTTTAAGGTCCGTAAATTATGCAAACGGTCAGCTAATTTAACCATAATTACTCTTAAATCTTTTGCCATCGCTAACAACATTTTACGATGATTTTCTGCTTGTTGTTCTTCATGAGATTTAAATTTAATTTTTCCTAACTTGGTAACACCATCTACTAGCATAGCAACTTCTGGCGAAAACTCTCTTGAAATATCTTCAAAAGTATACTCAGTATCTTCTACAACATCATGAAGAAATCCAGTTGCTACAGTTACAGGATCCATTTTCAATTCAGCTAAAATACCCGCAACTTGTATGGGGTGGATAATGTAAGGCTCTCCTGATTTTCTAAATTGATCTTTATGAGCATTTGTAGCAAAATCACAAGCCTTTTTGACAAAAGCCACATGACTGCTATTCATGTAAGTAACGGTTAGCGCAATTACTTCTTGTGCAGTGTAATCTTTATTTTTGGGCATCTTGTCACCTTCTTTTCATTTATCACTAATTTAAGCCTCATTATTCTTTCTTATTTCAACTCGATTAGTATAAAAATAAGCACTCCAAATGGGTGCTTTAAATACTGATTCACCCTATATTATACTCATATTAATGATTAATTTCAATATAAACTCAAAAATCAAAAAATTATGAAAAAAAGAATGCAAGTCACATCAGACTCGCATTCTTTCTACTTTATTTATTCAGTTATTTCATATACGAGTTAGAACCCAATTAACCTTTTACGATTGCTACTCCATTTGAAGAACCTAAGCGAGTTGCTCCTGCTTCAATAAATTGGTGAGCATCTTCAGTTGTACGAACTCCACCACTAGCTTTAACGCCCATGTCTGGTCCAACAGTAGCACGCATCAATTTGATGTCTTCAAGAGTTGCTCCACCAGTTGAAAAACCAGTAGATGTTTTTACAAAATCAGCTCCTGCTTTTTTAGCAAGTTCACAAGCTCTTACTTTTTCATCATCTGTTAATAATGACGTTTCAATAATAACTTTAGATAACGCTTTTCCTTTTGAAACAGCTACAACACTTTCAATATCACTTTGAACTAAAGCGTCGTTTCCACCTTTGAGCGCGCCAATGTTGATAACCATGTCTACTTCAGTAGCACCATTCTTAATCGCATTTTCTGCTTCAAAAGCTTTAACTTCAGCTGTATTAGCTCCTAAAGGAAAACCAATAACGGTACATACGGCTACATCTGTACCTGCTAATAATTCTGCTGCTTTTTTTACCCAAGTTGGATTTACACATACAGACATAAAGTTATATTCTGCTGCTTCTTCGCAAAGTGTGATGATTTGTGCTTCTGTTGCTTCTGGTTTTAATAATGTGTGATCAATTGTTTTATTTAATTCTACTGTCATTTTATATCCTTCTTTCTTATAGTGATGATAGCATTTTCATTATACCTGACTTTTCAGTCTGGGACAAAAAAGAAATTTCTCATTTATACATTAACTCAAAGTGATACGACGTCGCTGCTAATGCATACAATGGAGCAGTTTCTGTTCTTAAAATTCTAGGACCTAATGCACAAGGCAAAAATCCGCTCTCAATAAAGGCATCAACTTCTTCTTTAGACAATCCGCCTTCTGGACCAAAAACAATTAATAATTTCCCACCAGCAGGCAATAGTTTCAACCCTTTAACGAAATTTTGGTCTTCACCTGCTTTAGCACTTTCTTCATAGGCAACTAAGCACACATCAAATTGATTTTTCATTTCAACAAGTTGCTTAACTGAAGAAAGCGGTTGAACGGTCGGTATTTTTGTGCGATGAGATTGTTCCGCTGCTTCTTGAGCAATTTTTTGTAATCGCTCGGTTTTCTTAGCGGCTTTTTTCGCATCCCACTTTGTGATAGAAAAAGAACCTGCAAACGGGATAAAGGCATGAGCGCCTAATTCGGTTCCTTTTTGGATAATCAAATCCAGTTTATCTCCTTTAGGCAATCCACTAGCAATTGTTACTTCAATCGGTAATTCTTGTTGCCTAAGGTCATCTTCTACCCAATTCAATAAAACATCTTGATCTTCTATTGCATTTATTTCAGCAATAAAGGCTTTTTGATCTTTGGTTACAAGGTAGACACGATGACCAACTTTCATCCGCATCACTTTTACCATGTGATGAAAACTATCTCCATCAATTGAAATGGTTTGATTTTGATAGTCTGTTAAGTCATCTTTTAGAAAATAACGCTGCATCTATTCATCCTCCGCTAAAGGTTTTTGAGCGACAATACTGCACCAGTCTTTCATTTGTTGCACTTGAATAATTGTAAAACCTTGTTTCTTTTGTTCTGAAAGAATCAGTTCTTTTTTATCTTCAATAATTCCTGACGTTAAAAATAGACCGCCTGGTTTCAATGCTTCATAAGCTTCTGGTATAAGAGGAACGATAATCTCAGCTAAGATATTTGCTACAACGATATCAGCTTCAATCGTTACGCCTTTCAACAAATCATTGGCTTTGACAACTACATCTTTTGCGTAGTCATTTAAATTGATATTTTCAACAGCTGCTTTGACCGCAACATCATCTAAGTCATACGCATGGACATGTTTAGCGCCTAAAGCTTTACTTGCAATGCTCAATACTCCTGAACCTGTCCCCACATCTAAAATCGTTTCATTTCCACGAATATAGGTTTCTAGAGCTTGTAAGGAAAGAATCGTCGTTGGATGCGTACCTGTACCAAATGCTAAACCTGGATCTAAGCGAATCACACGCTCATCCGCATGTTGCACTTCGTAATCTTCCCAACTTGGGACAACGGTTAAAAAGCGGGTCACTTGCAATGGACGGTAATATTTTTTCCAAGCGGTTGCCCAGTTCTCTTCCGTTACTTCTTCAATTTTCAATCTATTTGGGGCAATCGTTAAACCAAAACTCTCTAAAGCTTTGATTCTTTGTTGAATGCCAGGAACCAATTCAGGTAAAAAAAGCGTGTCTGGAAAATAAGCTTTGATAATAACGCCTTCTTTAGAAAAGTCGGCTTCATCTAAGGCCCAGATTTCACCAAAACCATCATCCGGTGTATTTAAAAAATCTTGTCTGTCTTCAATCGCAACTCCTTGCGAGCCAGATTCAATCAGAATATTTGAAACAGCATCTACCGCTTCATTTGAGGTTTGTATTTGTAATTCAGTCCACTTCATTTTATCGCTTTGCCTCCAATTAACAATTTTCTTCGGTTAATTTAATATTTTGGATAAAGTAGTTTCTCTTCACTATATCGATTGATATCTTTCAACGTTTTAATTGTTCCGTCAAAATTCAGATCATTCCAGTTTAATTCAAATTCTTCAATTGCTGGATCAGTAGCAAAATCTAACAAATCAGATTGGCCTTCTGTTACAACGATGCGCAAGGTTTTAAGTATGGCATCAATATACCCTTTTTCGACACCCATTTTAAAATCAAACGGAAACGCTTTTAAATAATTATCCATTTGAATCTTTGATTTCTTAGGGTCAAAGAAACAGATTGCGTCTTCAAACTGAATGATTTCATTTTGTGTAGCTGTTCCTTCAATATCTTCAATAATAATATTATTTTCTTTCTGTTCTGCAAAAATTGAAAAATATACCTCAATAACATGCTGTTTTTTATTCCATTCTAATTTCCAATCAAATTCAAAATCACTTTCTTCTAACGCTTCACCTAAATAATCTACTAGTGTTTCTTGTGCCATTCTTTTTCGCCTCCATTAATTTGTTGGTTCATCCCAGCCGAAATCTGCTTCAATTTTACCTTTTTTTCTTGACACATATGGATTTCCTGCAACAGTATACCGAAGCGGCGCATCCGTCCATTTCCCTTTATTTGGAATGCCAATTCTAGGCGATACTTCAATTTTCTTAGGGCTTTTTCTTGTGTCGACATCAATTCTTAAAGGAGGATCCCAGGCAAGTGTGCCGTCATCCAACTTAGTGATGTTCATTGCCTTTGTTAATTTACCAGGGCCATCGGTTACTACAAAACCAGCTTTCCCTCTCCGTTCAGCCATTAAATCCATACCTGTATAAGGTTCAATAGCTCGAATTAAAATTGCTTCTGGTTTTCCTTCTTCTTGAACAACGACATTCAACATTAGATGAGTGTGCATACTATAGATGTAAATCGTTCCTGATTCTTTGTACATAGATGCTAAACGAGGCGTCTTCTTTAACCCATAACTATGAGCCGCTCCATCTATTTCGCCTAAATAAGCTTCCGTCTCAACGATCCAACCCGATGTCACCCCTTCATCAGTTTCTTTGATGACTAAACATCCCAATAAATCTTGAGCTATTTCTTCTGTTGTTTTAGTATGATCTTTCCAAAAATCCAATTTTATTCCTCTTTCTTGTTTTGTTCATTTTTAGTGATTGTTTCTTCAAGTTCTAGTATACAATAAAATAACACTTAGATAAAAAGAAAGTCATTTTTAAGATTGATAATTAAATAAATCACTTTGAAATTTTCATTGTGTTTAATTTATAAATTTCTCAAACTATTATTTTTCGCCGACTTGAATATTAGTAACCTTTAATGAATGTTACTTCCCCTTCATCAGATGTTGGTGGTTGGAAATTTTCGTAATATTGAGCTGCAGTTTGTTTGTCTAACATAATATCATTAGGATTCTTTCCTTTTCGGTCGGAAATTCTTTGCAAAGTAATTTCTTTAGGGGTAACGATTACAATGATCTCTGGTTTTATTCCGAATGGAACCAGCATATTTCTATATTCATCACGCATTTCACGTGACCAAAAGGAATAATCTAGAACAACATTTTCATTTTTTGTAATTAGTGCTTTTAACTTTAGATCAAGAACCGTTTTGATTTCATCGTAAACATCAGGTGGCAGTGGGTGAACTGTGAGTCCTCTATTAAATGACTCTACATCATAAGATAAACGAACGAATCCTTGTTGTTTTAACATCTGAGCATAAGTCGACTTTCCTGATCCTGCTGTTCCACACATGAAAATAACTCTGCTTGTTGAATAATATGGCTCTTTCATCTGAAATACCTCCATAGTTTATAGTTCCCTTCAAGGATCGTTCATCTGTCCGATTATTAAATTTTTAATACTTAAACTTAATCTCGGATTAACGAAATTCATCTTGGTGCTTTTCGAAAAAATTATAATAGGTTTGAATATTTTCTAACTGTGACCGTTTTTTCATGCCTGCTAATTCTGAGTCTAGGTCATAAAAATTTTAACTTTTCAGAAATGATATTTAATATCTGTAGTTTTCCCATAATTATTTCTCCCATAAAGAATCGTAATGGAATCAAAATTAATTCTTTCTAAACTGTGTTTGACCAAAGTTTGAAAGGGATAAAAAAAATCATAGATTGTTTGTTTGATTTTGAGGAAAAAGTCAACTTTTGTTTCTATATTAGGAAATGAAATTGAACTTAAATAGTTCATAATAATTTCCTTTCTAGAACATCTTCAATTTAATTATCATTATGAAGGAAGATTATTATGAAGTAAACTAAGTATCCTTTTTGTTGTTCTTATTTAGATCATGTACAACAATAGTGCTTTTCATTTGATGCTGCATTAATTTTTTATTTTTTTAGATACACAACCTAATATTTACGACAGTTAAAAAGGTCCTCTCCAACAATTGGAAAGCACCTTTTATAACAATTGTTTAGTTCATTTCAAACGCACCCGTGTAAAGTTGGTAGTATTCCCCTTTTTGAGTAATCAATTCATCATGAGATCCTCTTTCAATGATACGTCCTTGTTTCATTACCATGATGGCATCTGAATTGCGAACCGTTGAAAGTCGATGAGCAATAACAAACACCGTTCTCCCTTTCATCAGCGCATCCATCCCACTTTGGACAACCGATTCTGTCCGTGTATCAATACTTGAAGTAGCTTCGTCAAGAATCAAGACTGGCGGATTCGCTACGGCTGCTCTAGCAATTGCAAGTAATTGTCTTTGTCCCTGAGAAAGTGAACCGCCATCGCCCGTTAATTCAGTATCGTAACCATGTGGCAATTGTCTGATAAAGAAGTCGGCATTTACTAATTTTGCAGCTGCTTCCACTTCTTCATCACTAGCATCTAAACGTCCGTAACGAATATTGTCTTTTATCGTTCCGGTGAACAAATGCGTATCTTGTAGTACAATGCCTAATGATCTTCTCAAATCATCTTTCTTGATTTTCTTGACATCAATCCCATCATAAGTGATGGCTCCTTCTTGAATATCATAAAAGCGATTAATTAGATTGGTGATCGTTGTTTTCCCAGCACCAGTTGCGCCAACAAAAGCAATTTTTTGACCTGGTTTTGCAAATAAATTAATGTTGTGAAGAATCGTTTTATTGGTATTGTATCCAAATGTAACATCTTTAAAACGCACATCACCCGTCAATTCTTTATAGATAGCTTCCTGAGCAGCTGTTGTTTGTTTCCAAGCCCAACTACCTGTACGTTGACTAGCTTCCTCGATTGTTCCGTCAGCTTGTTTAGTGACATTGACTAATTCAATTGTTCCTTCATCTTCTTCAGGTTTTTCATCTAACAAATTAAAAATACGTTCTGCACCCGCTAAAGACAAAATAACTGCATTAAACTGTTGCGAAATTTGAGCTACTGGCATGGTAATACTTTTTGTAAACTGAACAAAAGATGCAACACTCCCTACTGTTAACGCTGTAAGTCCCGTAATCGAGAGAATAGCTCCGATCACTGCGGTCAATAAATACATAAAATTTCCAATATTTGCCATAATTGGCATTAAAATATTTGCATACGTATTTGCTTTCGTCGCATTTTCTCTTAGTTCCTCATTTAATTCACTAAAATCAGCAATTGCCTCTTCTTCATGATTAAATACTTTCACGACTTTTTGGCCCTCAATCATTTCTTCCACGTACCCATTTAACGTTCCCAATGCTTTTTGTTGGATTGAGAAGTAAAGACCACTCTTGCTCCCAATTGTGCGAATCACAGCAACCATGATACCTACCATACATAAAACAAATAACGTCATTGGTATATTAATGATAAACATCGCAATAATAATCGATAAAATCATAATCAGCGAAGAAAAAATCTGTGGAATGGATTGGCTGATCATTTGTCTTAACGTATCCGTATCATTCGTATAATGACTCATAATATCACCCGTTGCATTGCTATCAAAGTAACGAATCGGCAAAGACTCCATATGTGTAAACATTTCATCACGAATATCTTTTAAGATGCCTTGAGACACTGTGACCATTGTACGGTTAAAGATGTAAGTGAATACAGCACCGGTTAAATACAATAGTGCCATCCAACCAATAATACGCGCTAAATCAGAATAATCAGGCGTTTGCTGAGTCAGCAAAGGCGCAATATAATCATCAATCAATGTCTTTGTAAAACTAATCCCAATCGCATTGGTTGCAGCACTAATGATGATACTGACCACTACGATGATGATGCGTAATTTGTATTGTTTCGTTGCATAAGAAAGAATACGTTTGAATATTTTTAACGGACTAACAGCTGGTCGCGTAATCGGTTTATTCTTCAACTATCGTCCCTCCTTTTACTTGAGAATCGTATACTTCTTTATAAATTTTATTATTTTTCAACAATTCGTCATGTGTTCCAATCCCATCGATCTTACCTTCTTCTAATACGATGATGCGGTCAGAATCTTGGATAGATGAAATGCGTTGTGACACAATGATTTTTGTTGTATTTGGAATTTCTTCTATAAATGCTTTTCGAATATAAGCATCTGTTTTTGTATCCACTGCACTTGTTGAATCATCTAAAATCAAGATTTTAGGCTGCTTTAATAACGCACGTGCAATCGTTAACCGTTGTTTTTGTCCACCGGATACATTTGAACCGCCTTGGTCCAGAACCGTTTCATAGTTATCCGGAAATCCTTGAACAAACTCATCTGCTTGGGCTAATTTAGCCACACGCTGAATTTCTTCTTTGGAAGCTTCTTTATTTCCCCATTTTAAGTTGTCGCTAATCGTTCCAGAAAACAACGTGTTTTTTTGCAATACCATTGCGATTTGATCACGCAAGGTCACTAAATCATAGTCTTTTACATTATGACCTGAAACATATACTTCTCCTTCAGTTGCATCGTAAAGTCTTGGAATTAATTGAATCAGTGAGCTTTTCCCACTCCCAGTTCCGCCAATAATCCCAATTGTTTCGCCAGATTTGATTGTAAAGTTGATTTGACTTAAATCAGCTTCCTCAGACAACTCATTGTATTTAAATTGAACATTTCTAAATTCAATCTCCCCATTCTCAATGGTCATTAGCGGGTTTTCTGGATTAGACAATGAGGCTTTTTCATTTAAGACTTCAGTAACACGCTCTACTGAAGCTTCAGAAATAACAATCATGACAAAAATCATTGATATCATCATGATGCTGCTTAAAATTTGCATCATATACGTAATAAAACTCGTTAATTCCCCCGTGCTCATTGTTCCGCCGACAACATATTTTGCTCCAAACCAATAAACGAGCAGTAAACAAGAATAAATTGCAATCTGCATAACCGGAGCATTAAGGGCCGTAATTTTTTCAGCTTTCGTAAATAGGTTTTTGATATCTGCAGAAGCTACTTTAAATTTTTCGATTTCTTTTTCTTCACGCACAAATGATTTTACAACCCGTACACCGTTAATATCTTCTTGCACAGTTTGATTTAATCGATCGTATTTTTTGAAAACTTTTATAAAATAAGGATGTACACGATAGATTAAGCCGATTAAAATAAATGCGACTATCGGAACAATAATTAAAATAGTTAACGACAATTTCAAATTCGTATAAGCTGCCATTGCAAACGCAAAGGCAATCATGAAAGGTGCTCGAATAATCGTTTTTAAAACCATTTGAAAAGCCATTTGAATATTTGTAATATCTGTTGTCAGTCTGGTAATCAGGCTTGATGAAGAATATTTATCAATATTATCAAATGCAAATGTTTGAATATTTTCGTAGATGTCTTGACGAAGATTTGTTGAAAGTCCTACTGCAGCATCGGAAGAAAATTTCCCGCCCAGTACTCCAAACAACATAGAAAAACAAGCCAACACAAACATTAGTGAACCTATTTTCAAAACATAGCTAAGATCGCCTGCTATCAACCCTTTATCAATAATTTTTGCCATGAGAAAGGGGATGAATATCTCAACAGCAACTTCTAATGCCATAAAAAGCATCGTTAAATAGGCTGGTTTCTTATATTGTCGCAAAGATTGCATTAATTTTTTATACATTATTCTTATCCTCTCCTTTTAATCGAGCAAGTATGCCTGCTCCATTAAATCATGAATCCGGTAAATTGTTTTTATTGTTAAACGCATCTCTTCTTCAGGAATAGCTTTTAAAACCTGACTATTTTCTTGATGAAAATCATGAAAAACTGTTTGATATAATGCTAACCCTTTTTTGGTTAACTGAATATTTACTACTCGCTTATCGTTTAGGTTTGATTCTTTTTTTATATAATTTAAATCTTCTAGCGTTGCGATGTTTTTTGTAACACTAGGTAACGTTACACCAATAGACTCAGCAATGTCACTGACACGTACCTCAGTTAACTCCTTTGATAAGTTATACAATGTTTTGATAATATAAACGTGTCTTTTTTGTAATTCAGGAGGTGGTTCAGGTAAGAACCGTAACGTTTGTTTGGCGCTAAAACAGGCATCAATATATTTTTCAGATAGATGACTATCCATGGCTTTTTCTCCTTTCAAATTAAGTTACTTAACATAGTTACTATAGGTAACTATGTTAGCAAAAAAAAGAATAAATAGATAGTTAAATCTACTTATTCTTTCAAAGTAATTTTATTTAGTCTTTATTTTCTTTTACCTAAGCTTGTTAAAAATTTAACTGTCTCTGGATCGTAATGAGAGAAAAACAAACTTTCTTTTTGGTTTAATCCTAGAATCGTTGCCATTTCTTCATCCGTCAATGAAAAGTTAAAGACATCAAAATTTTGAATCATACGCTCTTTTGTGACTGTTTTAGGAATGACCACAATATTCCGTTGAATCAAATACCGTAAAGCAACTTGCGCTACAGATTTGCCATAGTTCTCACCGATTTTTTTCAATGTTTCATTGTTAAAGAAATCATTTCTCCCTTCAGCGAATGGTCCCCATGATTCAATTTGAGTATTGTATTCTTCCATAATACTTTGAGCTTCTACTTGTTGGTTAAATACATGCGTTTCAACTTGGTTCACCATAGGTTTGATTTCGCTGAACTCAGCAATATCAATAAAACGGTCCGGATAAAAATTACTAACCCCAATGGCTTTTATTTTTCCTGCTCTATAATATTCCTCCATCGCACGATAAGTTCCATAGTAATCATTAAACGGTTGGTGGATCAAAACCAAATCCAAATAATCAGTTTGCAATTTTTCCATAGACTCTTCGATGGAAGCTTTTGCTTTTTCATATCCTGCATTTGAGATCCAAACTTTTGTTGTGATAAAAAAGTCTTCACGAGGAATTCCGCTCTTCTTCACAGCATTTCCAACAGCAGATTCATTCCCGTAGGCTTGTGCGGTATCAATTGAACGATACCCTACCTCAATGGCTTCACTTACAACACGTTCACATTCTTCAAGATCATTTACTTGATACACTCCATAACCTAAAATTGGCATTTTTATGCCATTTGCTAACGTAACTAATTCCATTTAATTGGCCTCCATGTTTTTATTTTACTTATTTCTCTATGAAAAACCAACAATGCGATGTGGAATATAGGGTTCTTCTAAAAATTGAACATCTTCTTGAGTAAGTTTAAAATCTACCGCAGCAACAGCTGTTTCTACATGTTCGAGTTTAGTTGCTCCAATGATCGGTGCAGCTACCCCCTCTTTTTGCAAGAGCCATGCAAGTGCTACATGCACTCTACTGACTTCATAACGTTCCGCTAGTTGTGCAACTCTTTCAATAATTTCAAGATCCTGATCAGCTGTTTTGTCATATTTAAGACGCGCTATCTTATCCGTGTCTGTACGTTTTGTCTGAATCGATAAATCTCGTGTCAAGCGACCTGAAGCTAAAGGACTATAGGGCGTCAGAGAAATTTTTTCTGATAAGCAATAAGGAATCATCTCGCGTTCTTCTTCACGGTAGATTAAATTCAAATGATCTTGCATAGATATAAATTTAGTCCACCCATTCCGTTCTGCTATATTTTGTGCTTTTTGAAATTGCCAAGCATACATTGAAGAAGCACCAATATATCTTGCTTTACCAGATTTCACGATATCATGCAGTACTTCCATCGTTTCCTCTATGGGCGTATCATAATCCCAGCGATGAGTAATATATAAATCAACATAATCGGTTTGCAATCGTTCTAAACTTTGGTCAATTTGAGAAAGAACAGCTTTTCTTGATAGACCTCCACCGTTTGGACCATCAAACATATGACCATGGACTTTTGTTGCTAATACGATCTCATCTCGATTAGCATACTCTTTTAATGCTTTTCCTAAAATTTCTTCACTTTTCCCAATTGAGTAAATATTCGCAGTATCAAAAAAATTGATACCCAGTTCCAATGCTCGTTTAATAATCGGGAGACTTTCATTTTCATTTAATACCCATTTGTGAATCCATTTTTCTGGATCTCCAAAACTCATTGCTCCTAGACAAATCCTTGAAACATCCATTCCTGTATTTCCTAGTTTAGTATATTCCATCTATTCACCCCTTAACTAATAATGAAGCTATCTCATAAGGTTCATTTTACTAAATGATGCTTGTTCTTACTACTCAAAAGCCTTTTCAATAAAAGTTACCTTATTAGTGACCAGGATACACCTTGAAGTGAACTTTAAGTCAAGTAAAAACAACTTTTTTTTAATGAAGAAAATTCAATATTCCTTGGACTATGTTAATCATAAAAGTAAAATAACTGAGTCGTCGATTGCTCAATTAAATTGAGTTCAGTTCCCACTTTTGCCCAATGTAGTTACTTTTTTAAAAACAGAATAAGACTCCCCTATGTTAGTGGACTTTGCATTAGGATAATCTGATTCCATATACCAGTGTCTATAATCTATTGATTGATGATGACATTATTTTTTATGAGCCTAGTTTTTTTTATTCTGTATGCTAGCTAAAATACTCATAGCTTTTTGATAATCTACGTTAGGGCTTCCATCTAAATTATTATCTGTGATCTCAAACCCTAGTTTTTGATACAAGTGAATTGCTGCATAACTCCACGTTTGAGTGTGCAGATAAATAGGTGAATTTTTTTCAAGTTCTTGCAATAGTTTAAGAGTTCGATTTACCATTGCTTTTGCGAGTCCTTTTCCTTGATAACCTGGTTTTACAGCTACCCAATGAACTAATGGGTAACGCACACCATTCGGTGATTCCTTCCACCAAGCTAAGCATGTGCCAACCTTTTCTCCTGAAGAATCTACGACAAATAACAATCGCGTTCTCAGATCTTTAGAGTATGGCGCAAATTTTTCCTCGAAGTAATTCAATGCTAGTCCCTCATTCTCAAATTCCGAAACAGCCGTTTCAATGGCTGCCCATCCTACTTCATCGCCCTCTTGATAACTTTTAAAGTAAAAACCTTCAGGTAAAACGGGTTCATTAACTGGAAGATTTTTTGAACGATACATCCAAATTTCCGCATATGGAATTGTTTTATCTAACAAAAAAGCACCATCTTTCTTTTATTGTTGAAAATAATTAACGATTTTTAGAACATTATACTTAAGACCTACTCTTTCAATCTTTTATTCATGCCACAACAAATGACTCGAACAATAAAATTTTAAATATACTTAATTTTATTATAATACTAGCACTATTTATAAGAAAGTGTTTTAAATACGTTTATATAACTCATGAACTAGTTAGTACAAAAGACTCAATATTTGAGTTTCATTTTTAAACCTCTTATTTTCTTTTGAATAGAACTATTTTTTATGTGTGTTCGCTTTACAAAAAGAACAAACGTTCGTATAATAGAATGAAAGGAGGGGTTCTTATGTCATTCAATTATGCTAAAGAACGAAGCGATGATATTTTTTGTATTGACGTTAAATCTTTTTATGCGTCTGTGGAATGTGTTGAACGTGGCTTACATCCTCTAAAAGCTCTATTAGTTGTTATGAGTAACGCAGATAAACCCGGTGGCATCGTGTTAGCTGCTTCGCCAATGGCTAAAAAAGTATTAGGTATTAGAAACGTTACTAGGAAATGGGAAATCCCTTATCACCCGGATTTGGTTATCGTACCACCTAGAATGAGCTATTATATTAAAAAGAATACTGAAATCAACGATATTTTTCGTAAATACGTTTCTGATGAAGATCTACATATTTATAGTATCGACGAATCGTTTATTTCTGTCCGAGGAAGTCTAAAACTGTTCAAAAAGAAAAGTGCTTATGAACTGGCTAGAATGATTCAATACCATATTTTTAAGAAGACCGGTCTATATGTAACGATTGGCATTGGCGACAATATGCTGATGGCTAAACTAGCTTTAGACAATGGGGCCAAATATAATTCAGAATTGATTGCGGAGTGGCGTTACGAGGACGTTCCGAAAACAGTTTGGAAAATCGAAAACATGACAGACATGTGGGGCATTGGAAGTCGAACAGAACGACGATTAAATAGTTTAGGCATTAAGACAGTCTATGACTTAGCACACGCAAATTTCTATCAATTGAGAGATTCAATGGGCTTGATTGGTGAACAACTTTATGCTAATGCTTGGGGTATCGACCGTAGCGATATTAGAGACTCCTATCGTCCTTTAGAAAAAAGTTATGGCAACTCTCAAATTCTCAAAAAAGACTATTTTAAAAGACAGGAAATCAAAATTGTTATTCGTGAAATGGCTGAACAAGTTGCTACCCGAATTAGAAAGCATCATTGTCAAACAGGATGTGTCAGTCTTTCTGTTAGTTACTCTAAATATGAGGAAAAAGATGGTTTTTCGCGCCAATTAAAGATACCAAGTACTTCTAATACAAAAAAATTAGTTGAATACTGCTTTGAAATCTTTAATAAGTATTACGAGGATGACAAATCCGTCCGGCGCATAGGAATTACCTATTCAAAATTATCCTATACGAGTGATATTCAATTGGATCTATTTGAAAATCCGACTGAACAAATTACAAATGAAAAATTAGATTTACTAGTCGATAAAATAAGAGATAAATATGGTTTTCAATCATTAGTACATGCTAGTAGTCTTATGGATGGCGCAACAGCTATTAATCGTAGTTCTCTTGTTGGTGGTCATGCTGGTGGAATGGAGGGCATAAAATGAACTATTTAAATGAGGAATACCATGATCGTGGTATTAAAAAATGGGCAGGATTTTATTTGTCAGAACATACAGCTGCTCAAGAAAATTTAACGGCGGAGATGAAGAAAGTCAATCCACAAAAAAAACAGATGGATTCTGAAGAAATTACGTCAGTAATAAATGAAGCTATCCTAAAGAATAAATCCGTTGCTATACAGATTGAAGCGGTAGACCAAAATGGATATTACAAAGATGATGTCATTGGTCTAGTTATTGGCGGAGATGAATTAGGTATTTATGTAAATGATACAAAAATTGATTTTGATGAGATTCACAACATTCAATTTGTTAGTTTAAAAAAATGGACTAATCTTACTAATGACATTTAATAATAAAATGGAGGGGAACTCATGAATACTGCTATTATTACGGGGAAGCTTGATTCAGATATTAAAGTAATCAATACAAAAAACAACACACCTTTCTGTAGATTCACTCTGCTTTCGGATGGTCGCAAGTTTAATTGTTTGATTACTGGAAAGAAAGCTTTTGGTTTTATGTATGAGATAAAACTTGGTTCAGAAATTACGATTGAATCAGTCATTAACGATCGCAATCAATTAGTGGTTCAAAAATTCAAACTATTAAGCCCACCTAATTACTTTGGACAGGTATTTGATTATAAAGGTCACCGAATGCCACACAAAAAGGTTATGTTTTAAGGTTTATTCTTATTATTGTTACTATCTAAATAGGTCAACAATTTCAATAAGTTAATCCGCCCATTATTTTTAATACAAGTTTGGTAGTTGCCTAATCAATTTAAGCAATAGATTCATCGATTATCCTGCATATCAGGTGTAGGATAATTTTCTATTTTATTGTACGTATTATTATAATGTATTTCCTTTACCTTTCATTACACCAATAAACTGATTTAACATGCCTAGAATACATAAAAAAGACCCCAGAAAGGAGTCTTAAAAATTATTTCACTTTATAAATAACTGTTGTAAGTAAAATATGTGGTTCAGTCAGAACTTGAGTGACTGAAACAATTTCTCCTTCATTTTCACTTACTTCTCCTAACAATACTTCTAAATCATTTTGTACGGTTTCACGACCTTCGAATTCTCCCAAGGGATTACTCGCAACAGTTAAAACTCGATAGTTCACCATTTGTTATCCCTCCTTTCTAATACACATATTATAACAGAAAACGTTTCCAACACTATACAGATAGCTCATAAATTTTTGACTGTTTTATGAACTTCAGTCAAATGCTTAACCTTTTATCTTACATAATTCAATTTCTACTTTATCTGCAAATAACTGAACCAAACTATTTTAATTTTTACTCTTAAACCCTATGTAATTAAAAGTCATCAAAAAAGTCCACGATCTTTTTAACAAAGATACTCAAAGTGGACAAAATTTTGGATAATAAACGCGTTGTTTTAAAGAAGTTGTTTAGCTGATTCAATCGTGATTTCAAGTAATTTATTAATAAAAGAGTATTCTTTTTTCATTTGTTCAAATTCGGCGCCGCAATCTGTGAAACGCGCTTTACCTTCAACTAAAAAACCGGTTCCTTGATAATTATTGAATCCCTCTACTTCACGACTTCCTAATGTTAAAATCACTTTATCATTTTTAGAAACATCATTTTGAGTGCTGGTAAATCCTGCAATGGGGATTAAAATACGTTCATCCTCTGTAATACGAATATATGAATTCCAAGTGCATCTAACATTTGGTTGATCCCCACTTCCCCATGAAGTTATGGATACAACTCCCTCATTTTTACTTACCTCAATAAATTTTTCGCTTAACATATTTTGCCTCCTCTTAATATCTTGCTATAATAGTTCATGGCTGCTTGAAGCGAGCGTACATTATAAATTACACAAACTAGATAAGCAGAAATCCAACATATTGATTGTAGTATATATTCTCTAATATCCAATTGATTTAAATCAATTATTTTCAGCAGTTGAAATGTAAGAAACGGATGCGTAACTAAAATGAAAATAATCATAAAAAATGAATTGTCTGTTGTTTGAGTTTACTTTTGACAGGACCATCTATTGCTAAAGAAAAAAGCTAAACTAAGCAATAAAAGACGTTAATCTTATTTAAGCAATGTCCTCACAAATTAATGAGGTAGTCCCTTTTTCTCCATTACTGCAAAGTAATTATTCTCGCTGTTTGCAAAATTGAATACTCTCCTTGAAGGTATATCCATTATTTCTCCAACTGTAACATGTTGCTTTTCTCTGCATCCTTTGTTGGAGCAATAAATTGTAAATACCCACACACCTGTATCTAACTTTTATTTTTTAGATACACAAAATCCTTTTATAATGCTAAAATAAATTACATAAAACACGTTATATAAATGCAGTGGAATTTATTTTATGGAGGCTATTTAGTGGATAACTTTATTTTATTTATAAACTTTATACTATTCATTGCTATACTAATTTATTTGATTCGATCTTTATTAGCCTTTATCAAGGATAGAAACAATAAATATCAGTGGATCCATCCGCTAAGTTATTCATTTTTTTTCATTTATTTCGCACTTTTAAGTACTGATTCAGATTGGTTATTTTACGCCGGTTGGCTATTAATGGTTTTTTCATTTTTTATCGATCATATCGCTAATAAATATAAAAAAGGGGTAAATGTGTTTAATCCGTCTGATACCTCTAAGAAAAAAGCTATATTATACAAAGTTACTCTATACATATTTCCAGTAGTGATTCTACTTATAATTTCACTTTATTTTATAATTCCTCAAAAATATTAAAAGCAATCAGACTTTTCTGTCTTTATTTTTAAAATGGAGCATTATTTATATATATACTTTAAACAAGTTACCCGCTGACCTAGTGTAATTCTTTTCTATTTATTTTAATAATCAGTTTAGTACGTAAAACAAAAAAATGGAGGAATTAAAATGACTGTAGGAAATAAATCAATGTTGCAGATTAAAAATGGACGAGAAAAAATTGGCGTTAACTTTACTGGTTTAACAGAAATAATACAAAACGAAGAAGGTTTAATCTTTTTCAATAAAAAAGAACCTATTTATTTTGAATTGCTTGAATATGCTTTTGATGGTGCTGTTTACAATACTGTTGTTGAATCAAAACAAAATGGGCTATCCGTTACTAAAGAAAAAAATAAATCTAAGAAAAAAGCTCAATTAAGGAAGATTGTTGGAGGAGCTATTTTAGGAACAATGTTATTTCCAGGTATAGGTACATTAGCAGGTGCATATGTAGGAGGAAAAAATAGAAATAAGAAAAAAGAGAAAAACAATTCAGTTACCGAAGATAGTTATCGGGTTATTAAAACTCAGAAACGAGTAGAAGTTCCTAGCACAGCTATGTTGAAATTAAAAAACATAACCACTTCAGAAAAATTCAGCATCCAAATCGTTTGTGATTCTTCTAAAAATGCTCAATTAATAAACTTTAAAATTAAAAATCCTACACCTACCTCTCTTGTAGATATTTCTAAAAGTAATGTTGAACAAATAAAAGAATACAAAGAGCTTTTAGATTTAGATATCATTAACCAAGAAGAATTCAACAAAAAGAAAGTAGAAATATTAAATCTATGATAAAGCTAAGAATTTAATATTTCTTAGCTTTATCCAAAAAAGAACTGCTATTATAGCAGTTCTTTTTTGGAAATTATTATAAAAATTAACTAGCTCCTACAATCAATATATAGTGACTGCTATGAAGTAGAGTTAAAATTCGTTAGCATCTTCTTAGATTACTTTTTTTGTTATGATAACGCTTTGTAACATAATGTTTCTTTACAAACAAATAAACCTTCCGATAAGAATAATATAAATTTATTCTTATCGGAGGGTTTACATTTACTGCCATTATTTTATTGAGATTAAATCCGTATAAATTTTTTTAGTCTATCATCGATTTTACAATCAATTTTAATTTGGTCAATCTACCAACCTCAAAAAATTTTCTATTGTTTCCACTCCTCTTAACTGAATCCTTTTCAAGTAAATCAAATAAAACGGATGTACTACACTGAAATCACTTAACGGAATCTTTTTTAAGATGCCGTTTTTTCAGTTCTTCTTCAACAGCTTTCTGATACACAAAAGTAATGCCTACATTTTTTCCAACCAGTCTTTTTATTGCACCAATACTTCCAATCGTCATAACTTTTGAAAAGCTATCTAAATGGATTCCTTTATTTTTTATGGCTGTTTCAAAAATAAGCCGTGATCCAGATCCCTCTTCACGCACCAAAATCGTCGTAGAAAATAAGTCATTAATGCTTTGATCCTGTTTCCATAAAGAGCATTTCTCGGAACAGACAGCGATAAACGGTTCTTCAGCAATCTTTTGAAATTCAAATATTGATTGATTGAATTCCCCTTCCACAAGTGCAAAATCGATTTTCCCATGTTCCAATAGTTCGATTAAATGTCGAGTATTGTCTGTTACCATCGAAATATCATGTGTTGGGTATTGATTTAAATACGACTCAATGAAGTCCGGCATCATATATTCCCCAATCGTCAATGAAGCTCCAAATGTAAGAGTAGTGTGTTCTACAGTAGAAGCTAATTGTTTTTGCACTTTAGTGATTTCTCTTTGCAGCAAATAAAGATCCTTTTGCAGTTGCATGCCTTTAGCTGTTAAGGACAGTTGTCTGTTTTCATAGCGAATCAGTTCGACTCCTAATTCCTGCTGCAAATGCTGGATGTGTTGAGTAACCGCGGGTTGAGTAATGTGCAGTCTTTTGGCTGTTGCGGTGTAATTCATTTCTTCTGTCAACGTAAGAAACGTTTGGTATCGGTAATCTAACATCTCAAACAGTCCCTTCATAATATTATCTTATAAAGATATAATAAATGATTATTTTATTTTATACAAATTACCTTATATGATAAACCTATAAACAAAGGATTGAAGGAGATTTAATATGTATACTCAAATGAAAAATACCCGTTCCATCTTACCTGGTCTAATGATCAGCATCCTAATTTCACTCATCAGTCAGTATTTGACCAATTTTATACCGAATCTAGGTGCAGCACTGATTGCTATTTTTCTAGGTATCCTTTTAGGAAATACTTTTTTGAACAAACCTTATTTGAAAAGAGGAACTAAATTTTCTGAAAAAACACTCTTAGAGTGGTCGATTGTATTAAACGGCATGATTTTAGATTTTCAAATCATCAAGCAAGTTGGTTCTGCCGGATTTATTTTTGTGATTCTCCAAATGGTCTTGACGATATTATTTGCTTATTGGATTGGTCGAACTATGAAGTTTAATAAAAAGATGTCTTTATTGATGGGTGCGGGTAACGCAGTCTGTGGCTCTTCTGCTATCGGGACTGTTTCTCCGGTGATTGAAGCTGATAAGAAAGATAAAGCCATGTCTATTACTATAGTCAATGTCATGGGGACGCTATTGATGGTCTTATTGCCTATCCTCTCTTCTGTTCTGTATCAAAATGAAGTCGTTCAAACATCTGCTCTGATCGGTGGAACAGTCCAATCTATCGGACAAGTCGTTGCTTCAGCTAAGCTGGTCAGTACGGACGTAACTAATTTATCCATTGTCTTTAAACTCATGAGAGTTCTCCTCATTGTTGGTGTAGCCTTATGTTTCAGCAAATTAAATACCAAAGAGGAAGAACCGCTATTTTCTAAAACGACTACCAGCTCAACTTCTGAAGTGAAAAAGAGTTCTAGTCTAATGACTGTTCCTTGGTTTATTATCGGCTTCTTCTTTTTGTTCATGCTTAGAAGTTTTCTGCCTTTGCCTTCCCTAGTGATCCACAGCTCGGAAGTCATCAGCAACCAATTTGAGATTACTGCTTTAGCTGCGATTGGACTACAGGTCAAGTTCTCTGATATCTTAAAAGAAGGACCTCGAACTATGCTGTACGGTTTACTGATTGGCTTCTTCCAAATCGTATTGGCTGTTGTATTAATTACTTGGCTGTTCTAATAGAATCATTTACTAGATAGAAAAAGTCGTTTTACATCAATGATTCCAGTAGTTAGTTGCACATAGAGAAATACTTTCAAACAAGGAGAGCATAGAAATGAAACAAGAAACTATCTTAAGAAAGATGATCCCCGAGGACTATGATTCTATTTTGAATTTAGTGATTAACACTTGGGATTATCGGTCATGGGTCCCAAACAATTTGGTAGCCTCAATGGCCGATTTTTTTCTAAGTGATCTATTACTAGAATCAGACGATGTTTTTGTTGCTCAAATAGGTGACGACATAGTAGGAATTGTAGCAACCGGATTAGTAGACCAAACCAATATTCAGAAAATCAGTACTAGGAAGAATATTTCTTCATTGGAAAAAATATTACGCATTACTGAACCTGATTCGATCTTTTTGAAATACATTCAAACGCTGGAAATCAATGAATTCCTTTTAGAAAAAAGCCAGAAAAATTATGACGCCGGTTTAAATTTGCTTATCGTGAAAGAAGAATTTAAAGGATTGGGTATTGGTGGACTGTTGTATAATCATTTTTATGATTACCTTAAACAACACCAAGCAGAAAACTTCTATTTGTTTACCGACAACTCTTCTAATTACCATTACTATGAACACAAGGGTCTATCCCGCGTAGCTGAGAAAAAATATTATTGGGAACCAGGAAATAATGATACCTTAGAAATTTACTATCTATATGAAGGAAAACTAAACTTATCCGACTAAACGAATTAACCGTTCCAGTTCAAAGTTTATTTTATGAATATATGAATGACATACAAGCAGTTGAGTTGATTCGTCATCTACAACTTTCTTATACTCCACATGTGTTCGATCGAATATTTTTTTACCTCATAGCGTTAATTTTTCGTAACCTTCGATTTCCATATAAATTCCTCTTGCATTCATATAGCTTGTTCCATTTGCGTACCCTTAATATAACAATAATCCGGCCATTCCGAAATTTATACGCATGTGAACAAAAAAGCCCAGAACCACAAAGGGTTCTGAGCTCATTTCATTGTTAAATTATCGTTCGTCCATAAACGCTTTTGCTGTATATTGGGCTTGCTGAATCGTTTGCCCGGCATCATTATTCTCATGTTGTGTTCCACCAATTAATAGACCGAGGAAGAATAAATTATCCATACGTCCATATTGTTGGTTAAGCACACGACACTGTGGCCAATCGACTAAGATAAATTTCCCATTCACATGCGGCAGAATTAATCGGCGATGGAATAGATTTTTAATTAACTCAGAGTGTTTAGTCAGTATTTCAATATTGTTTATAAAACCTGTTGCGTTAACGACAATATCAGCTTCGGCTTCGCTATCCTCCGTCACAAATTGGAAGCGTCCATTTTCTAAAACATTTACTTCTTTTAAACCAGCAACGGTTTCTACTTTACCCGCATCGATTAATTCAAATAACCACTGATAGCTGTAGTAAGGTACTTTCGTTTTGAAAAACAACATAATCTGATAATAGTTTTTCATATACTCTTGTTGGTCTTCACCTGACAATGCATTATATAAATGCGGAAGATTTGGAACAGAATTAGCCGCGTATTTCTGAACAGCTGCCAATTCCTGGTCTTTCATATCAAATGCTTTGCGGAAAACGTCTAGCGTTCCTGATTTATAACGATTATAAACTGCCATAGGCTCAGCATTCTCTTGTTTTAAATCATCTTTAATCGTATCGAGTATGACTTGGAGCGGAATAAACCCACCGTGTACTTCTTTTTGTTCTTCCACCCAATTTTTTGTTAAGTGATATGTAAAATCATCCTTCTCATAAGGAATAGCTACACAGTAGAACGGTTCTTTTAAATCATAAAATGTTAGAGGTTGCTCTAATTCATAATTAGACATGAAGAAACGCATCAAGTCAACACCTGTAGCACCACTTCCAACAACTGAAATCTTTTGATTATTGTCAAAATTTGCCAGTTTTTCTTTCATTGGGTAAGGGTTATGAATATAATTTTCAGTACCTTTTAAATCATAGAAATCATTGTATTCAGGATGTCCGACTGAAAAGAATACCGCATCATAGACACTATCTTGCCAGCCGTCTTCTGTTTTAATACGGTACACAAAATTGCCGTCTTGTGTGTCATCTGCTGGTTCTTTTGTTGCAGCATCTAGCACTTCAACGTCAACAACAGTATTTTGAACGTGGCGTACTTGTTCGTGCGTATAGAATGGGGAAAAGCGCTCCACTAAATATTTTCCATAATGTGGCCGTGAAACGAGTTGCTCAAAATTCGTTGGTTCTTTAAAATGATGTTCTAACCACTCCGTAAAATCTAATTCATTATTTTCATCCACACTCAACACATCCGAAGAGGTGTTTAACATAATTGATTCGTCGTCAGTTGGTTCATAAGGTAACCCTGAGCCTAGAGACTGACGGGGTTCATAGACATCGATTAAGTCATCCGCTTGGAAATTCGGATGAGTTATTAAACTTTTTAATACATTTGAACCAGAAATTCCAGCTCCTACAATAGCAATATCCATTGTTATCCTCCTATAACTACAAAACTAATCCAACTAATTATACCTGAATAATTCATACTTTTAAATATCAAGTTATTTTAGTCGTTATTTTTCAATTTCGGATCGGTTTATCGAAATTAAAATGTTTTTATCGATTTTCAAAGCTAAAGAAAATTTTTTTGTCTCATCCCACGAATTTTGATTTTGGTTCAAAACATATGGTACGCAAGAAATTAACCACACTGTATGCCAAGAGACTAAAAAAACAGCGTGAGTCCGTTGCCTCACGCTGCCTAAATCAGATTTTATTTTTAACTAAATTTAGCTCATCCACACCATTTGACGAAAAGCCAATTTATTTTGGTAAGCAAATGGTAGGCAAATCATTAAATCAAGTCATAAAATCCCCAATAAAAACACTGTTATATCAACGATTTATTCGTCGTCCATCTTAAGTACAGACATAAACGCTTCTTGAGGTACTTCAACTGATCCGACTTGTTTCATACGTTTTTTACCAGCTTTTTGTTTCTTCAATAGTTTTTGACGACGGGTTACGTCACCACCATATAATTTAGCTGTAACATCTTTACGCAAGGCTTTGATGTTTGAACGTGCAACAATTTTTTGTCCGATTGCTGCTTGAACTGGAATTTCGAATTGATGTCTTGGAATGATCGTCTTCAATTGATCAACAATGGCTTTACCACGGTTGAAAGCAAAGTCTTTATGGACGATAAATCCTAAAGCATCTACTTTTTCACCGTTCAATAGAATATCCATCTTAGAAAGAGCGCTCTTCTTATAGCCAATCATTTCGTAATCTAAAGAAGCATATCCTTTAGTACTTGATTTTAATTTATCAAAGAAATCATAAACGATTTCTGATAATGGAATTTCATAAACCACGTTTACACGGTTATCATCCATGTAATCCATTGTTAAGAAGTCACCACGTTTGCGTTGTGAAATTTCCATAACTGCACCAACGTAATCATTCGGAACCATGATTGTTGCTTTAACGTAAGGTTCTTCGATTGATTCAATTACACCTGGCTCAGGCATTTCAGCCGGGTTAGCTACGATTTGTTGCGTACCATCTGTTAAGTTAGCGTGGTAAATAACGGATGGAGCTGTTGTAATCAAATCTAAGTTAAATTCACGTTCAAGACGTTCTTGAATAACGTCCATGTGTAAAAGTCCTAAGAACCCACAACGATACCCAAATCCAAGCGCTTGAGACGTTTCAGCTTCGAATTGTAGAGCTGCATCATTTAATTGTAACTTGTCTAAAGCGTCTCTTAAATCGCCATAACGAGATGAATCAATTGGGTACATTCCACAATAAACCATTGGCGTCATTTTGCGGTAGCCTTCTAATGATTCTTCAGCAGGATTGTTTGCTAATGTGATTGTATCCCCAACTCGCGTATCTTGAACGGTTTTGATATTAGCTGTAACGTATCCAACGTCACCAACCATCAAGAAATCACGTTTGATCGGTTTAGGTGAGAAGATGCCCACTTCAGCTACTTCAAATGTTTTTCCGTTACTCATCATTTTCATGGTATCTCCAGGTTTGATCATCCCTTCCATCACACGAATATTCAATACTACTCCACGATAAGCATCGTAAGCTGAGTCAAATATTAAAGCTTTCAAAGGACTGTCAGTATCACCAACTGGAGCAGGAACTCTTTCAACGATTTGTTCTAAGATATCTTCGATTCCAATACCAGCTTTAGCGCTCGCTAAAACGGCATCGCTTGCATCGATTCCAATTACATCTTCAATCTCAGCACGAACACGTTCTGGATCTGCAGCTGGTAAATCTATTTTGTTGATAACCGGAATAATCTCAAGATCGTTGTCTAACGCAAGATAAACGTTTGCCAATGTTTGGGCTTCAATTCCTTGGGCTGCATCTACAACCAGAATAGCTCCTTCACAGGCTGCTAAACTTCTTGAAACTTCATACGTGAAATCGACGTGACCTGGTGTGTCAATCAAGTGTAACGTATATGTTTCGCCATCTTTTGCCGTATAGTTCAATTCAATCGCATTTAGTTTAATGGTGATGCCTCGTTCACGTTCAAGATCCATAGAATCCAATAATTGTGCTTGCATGTCACGATCAGCGACCGTGTGCGTCATTTGTAAAATACGATCGGCTAATGTTGATTTTCCATGGTCAATATGGGCAATAATGGAAAAATTCCGAATGCGTTTTTGTCTTTCCAGTAATTCTTGTTTATTCATTTAGTCGTGCCTACCTTCATTATTTATTCCGAAAAAGTGTCACTGTAAATTATACCAGTGAAACCCTTGAATTACAATGGATTAGAGCGAAACGAACGTTTAAACTAAAAAAGAAAACCTAAGCAGTTATACTTAGGTTTTCTTTTCAGTTTAACTAAGGCTCACACTTATTTAAAGAAATCGGTTCATTTCTTTTTCTTATCTGCTTTAAAGGCATCTTTTACTTTATCAAAAATAGAACCGTCTTGTTCGTCAACGTCCATACCACTTGCTTTAGCAAATTGTCTCAACAATTCTGTTTGTTCTTTTGATAAGTTTTTTGGTGTAACCAGTTTAATTTTTACGTGTTGATCTCCAGTACCAGTACCACGTAATTTAGGAGCACCTTTGCCTCTCAAGCGGAAGTTCGTTCCAGTTTGCGTTCCAGCAGGTATTTTAAGTTTAACATTACCGTGAACAGTTGGAACTTCGACTTCATCTCCTAAAGTAGCTTGGACAAAATTGATTGGCAATTCATAATAAATTTCTGATCCATTACGTTCAAATTCTCTGCTAGCTTTCACACGGAAAACAACATATAAATCACCGTATGGTCCGCCATTCTTGCCGGCTTCACCTTGACCATTTAAGCGCATTTGATTGCCGTCTTCAACACCTGCAGGGACAGTCACTTTAACTGTATGTTTGTCTTTCATATGTCCAGAACCATGACAAGTTGGACAAGACTCTTTAATTTCTTTACCAGTACCATGACAAACATCACACGTTTGACGAGTCATTACGCGACCAAGCGGAGTATTTCGTTCAACATTTAATGAACCTGTACCACGACATTTAGAACACGTTACAGGATGAGTACCAGGTTTAGCACCATCTCCATGACACGTTTTACATTCTTCTTCACGATTGTAGCTGATGGTCGTTTCTTTTCCGAAAATAGCTTCTTCAAATTCAAGATTTACTGAATACTGTAAATCTTCCCCTTGACGAGGTGCGTTTGGATTTTGTGAACGACCACCGCCACCAAAGAAAGATTCAAAGATATCTTCAAATCCGCCGCCACCGAAACCACCACCAAAGCCTCCGCCGCCGAAACCGCCGCCTGCTCCAAAGTTTGGATCTGTACTTGCATGGCCATATTGGTCATAAGCAGCGCGTTTATTCGCATCGCTTAATACTTCATAGGCTTCTGCAACTTCTTTAAATTTATCTTCTGCTCCAGCATCTTTGTTGATATCTGGATGGAACTTTTTTGATAATTTTCGGTATGCCTTTTTTATTTCATCGTCAGAAGCACCTTTTGATACTCCTAACACTTCATATAAGTCTCTTTTAGCCATAATTTCCCTCCATCGTTACGTGACAATTTTTTAATAAATCTTTAAATTTGCCTTAATGAGCATAGCATATCTAGAAGAAAAAGCCAAAAGCAATTTGCCTTGGCTTTCCCCTTCCATCCTCTAGTTATAAAGATTATTTGTTTTCGTCATCGACTTCTTCAAAATCAGCGTCTACAACATCATCAGATCCACCTTGTGCATCTTCAGGGTTTGCTTCTGCTTGAGCTTGAGCAGCTTGTTCATACAATTTAACTGTTAAAGCTTGAACGATTTCGTTTAATTCATCGCGTTTAGTTTTCATTGTTTCAAGATCATTTGCTTCAACAGCAGCTTTTAATTCATCACGAGCTTCTTCAGCTTTTTTAACTTCAGCTTCATCAACTTTACCTTCAAGTTCAGTGATTGTTTTATCAACTTGGAATAATAATTGATCCACTTCGTTACGTAATTCTACTTCTTCTTTACGAGCTTTATCTGCTTCAGCATTAGATTCTGCATCTTTAACCATACGTTCGATTTCTTCATCTGTTAAACCTGAAGAAGATTTGATTGTAATAGTTTGTTCTTTTTGAGTTCCTAAGTCTTTAGCACTTACGTTAACAATTCCGTTTTTATCAATATCAAATGTTACTTCGATTTGAGGAATACCACGAGGTGCAGCAGGAATATCAGTCAATTGGAAGCGACCTAACGTTTTGTTGTCAGCTGCCATTGGACGTTCACCTTGCATTACGTGTACATCAACAGCTGGTTGGTTATCAGCAGCTGTTGAGAATACTTGTGATTTACTTGTTGGAATTGTTGTATTACGGTCGATCAATTTAGTAAATACGCCACCCATTGTTTCAATACCTAATGATAATGGAGTAACATCTAATAATACGATATCTTTAACATCACCAGTGATAACTCCACCTTGGATTGCAGCACCCATTGCTACAACTTCATCTGGGTTAACAGATTTGTTTGGTTCTTTGCCAGCTTCTTTACGTACAGCATCTACAACAGCTGGAATACGTGTTGATCCACCAACTAAGATAACTTCATCAATTTCAGATGTGCTTAAACCAGCATCTTTAAGAGCTTGACGAACTGGTCCTTTAGTACGTTCTACTAAATCATAAGTTAATTCATCAAATTTCGCACGAGTTAAGTTGATTTCCAAGTGCAATGGTCCAGCTTCACCAGCAGTAATAAATGGTAAGCTGATTTGTGTTGAAGTTACGCCTGATAAATCTTTTTTAGCTTTTTCAGCAGCATCTTTCAAACGTTGAACAGCCATTTTATCTTTAGATAAATCAACACCGTTTTCTTTTTTAAACTCAGCTACCAAGTAGTCCATGATTTTGTTATCAAAATCATCTCCACCTAATTTGTTGTCTCCAGCAGTAGACAATACATCAAATACTCCGTCACCCAATTCAAGGATAGAAACGTCAAATGTACCACCACCAAGGTCAAATACTAATACTTTTTCTTCTTTATCTGTTTTGTCTAAACCATAAGCCAATGCAGCAGCAGTTGGTTCATTTACAATACGTTCAACTTCAAGACCAGCAATTTTACCAGCATCTTTTGTTGCTTGACGTTGTGCATCATTGAAGTAAGCAGGAACAGTGATAACAGCTTTATCAACTGTTTCGCCTAAATAGCTTTCAGCATAACCTTTCAAGTATTGTAGAATTGTTGCTGAAATTTCTTGTGGTGTATATTTTTTACCATCAACTTCAACTGAGTATCCAGCTTCGCCAATATGACGTTTGATTGAACTAATTGTATTAGGGTTTGTTACAGCTTGACGTTTTGCAACTTCTCCTACTTGCATTTCTCCATTTTTAAAAGCTACAACTGAAGGAGTCGTACGGTTACCTTCTGGATTCGGAATAATTTTTGCTTCTCCGCCTTCTAATACAGCAACTGCTGAATTTGTTGTTCCTAAGTCAATACCAATTATTTTACCCATTCTAAATCCCTCATTTATCTATTATTTTAGTTTTTTTTTATTTTTATCAGTTTTATTGAGCAACGATAACCATTGCTGGACGCAATACACGTCCCTTTAAATCATACCCTTTTTGTAAAACTTGTACAACTGTTTCACTTGTTTGTCCGTCTTCAACGGGTACTGTTTGAACAGCCTGATGATAATTCGGATCAAACGGTTCATTTAGAGGATCAATAACGTCAATTCCTTCGCTTTTTAGGGCAGCATTGAACGTTTCCATTACCATTTCGATTCCCTTTTTCAAATTTTTGCCATGCTCGTCTGCTACTTCTATAGCTAAAGCACGTTCTAAGTTATCAATTACTGGCAGCAATTCAGTTGCTAAAGATTGTGCACGGAATTTAGCAGCGTCTTGACGCTCTTTTGCATTACGTTTTTGGATATTTGCCATTTCAGCTTGCACGCGCAAATATTTGTTTTCCATTTCTTCTAAAGCAGCTTTTGCTTCAGCAAGTTCATCTACTTCTGGTTGTTCAACTTCGACAGATTCAGTCGTTTCTTCAGGTTTAATAACCGTTTCTTCTACTGTTTCTGTTGTTGATTCTTCAACCACTTCTTGTTCTTGCTTCTTATCTTTATTTCTAGACACATCAACAGCTCCTTTTTGATTAATCTTCTACAGAATGATAGTAGTCGATTATTTTTTTTGAAAGCTCATTTCGAAATACATCCACAAGTCCGATCATTTTTGAATAAGGCATATTCGTTGGCCCCAATAATGCAATGACTCCTGAATTGTATCCTTCAATCTCATAGCTTGCCGTAATTAAACTAAACTCATTAAATAGCTCATTATTTAATTCCGTGCCAATTTTTACAGTGATTCCAGTAGTGCTGGGAATCACTAAAGAAGACAAGTCATGAGTACCATCCATCAAGGAATAAATAGACTTGAATTTTTCGACGTTTAATTCATTCGAAAAATCTAAAATATTCATTCTTCCACCAACATGCATCCTATCTTGTCCAGCCTTCAAAAAGATATCTTCGAAGGTGTTTATGAGCCCATCATTTGTTCTAACATACTTGTTTAGCAACAAAGGAATTTCAGTCTTCAGTCTTTTAAATACTTCCATTAACGGTAGACCAACCAATTGTTCATTAAAAATGCGAACAATTTTTTCTAGCTCGTTAACATCCATCGATTTTGGAATAGCAACAACTTGGTTTTCTACATGGCCTTTATCAGTTACTAAAATAGCCATGACTTGATAATCATTTAAGGGTACCAAACGAAAACCGGTTAAGATGCTTTCTTTAATTTCAGGACCTAACGTAATTGCCGTATAACTGGTCAACTGAGAAAGTAATTCAGCAGATTGAAAAACAATTTCATCCAACTGTCTAAATTGATTGCCTAAAGCATCTTTTATGACAGCAAGATCTTTTTTCTGAATTTTTGCTGGGTGCACTAGATAGTCTACATAAAAACGATAGCCCTTCAACGATGGAACACGACCTGATGACGAATGCGTTTTTTCAATGAAGCCTAATTCTTCAAGACGTCCCATTTCATTCCGAATGGTTGCTGAGCTAAAATTAATATCAGCTTCATTCATTAAGGTTTTAGACCCTATAGGCGTCTCATATGAAGTGTATAAGCGAATGATAGATTTTAAAATTAAAATCTGTCTTTCAGTTAACATGTTACCTCACCTCTTTTTTAGCACTTGAAACTATTGAGTGCTAATACATTTATTAATTTACCAAATATAATTGTTTCTGTCAATAATTTTTGCTTACTTTTTTGACTAATTTTGACGTTTAACCAAAATACTGAGTTTCCGCTTGATTTATTCGGTTTTTCGCTCAAAAAAAAGAGAGTAAAAATAAATCGCTTCATTTTTACTCTCTTTTTTTCATTAAATGATAGGAAACTCTTTTTTTGCTTTTTCTAGTTCAAACTTAATTTGAGAAAAACCAGTGCCGCCTAACGAGTTTCTACGTTCTACAGCTACACGCGCTTCTAACAATGAATAGACATCTTCTTGGATGACTGGAGCTGTTTCTTGAAACTCTGCTAAAGAAATATCTTGTAAGTAATTGCCTTTTTTTAAGCACTTCAACACTAATTTACCGACAATTTCATGTGCTTCTCTAAATGGAATACCTTTAGAAGCAAGATAATCGGCTAATTCCGTTGCGTTTGAAAAATCCTTTGTAGTTGCTTCACTCATTTTTTCTTCATGTATAATCATATCATCTAGCATACCCGCAAATATCGTCAAACAATCTTTAACGGTTTTTACTGTATCGAACATGCCTTCTTTGTCTTCTTGCAAATCCTTATTATAAGCTAGCGGCAAACTTTTCATCACCGTCAATAATGAAAATAAGTTGCCATATACTCTGCCAGTCTTACCACGTATTAGTTCTGCCATGTCAGGATTTTTCTTTTGCGGCATGATTGAACTTCCAGTTGAGAATGCATCTGTTAAACTAGCAAATTGATACTCGTGACTTGTCCAAAGAATGATTTCTTCGCAAAAACGAGAGAGATGCATCATTAATATACTGCTATTTGATAGAAATTCTAAGATGAAATCACGGTCGCTAACAGCATCCATACTATTTGAATAAACCGAACTGAAACCGAGTTGTTCAGCAGTGTATAAGCGATCAATTGGAAAGGTCGTTCCTGCTAAAGCAGCTGCTCCTAATGGTGAACAATCAATTCGTTTTAAGCTATCCTGGTATCTTTCTAAATCGCGTTTAAACATGTTGTAATAAGCCAATAAATGGTGCGCAAAAGATATTGGCTGTGCATGTTGCAAATGTGTATATCCAGGAATAATCGTTTCGACATGTTTTTCCGCTTTTAACAAAATAACTTTTTCAAGATCCACTAGTACTTCAGCGATTTCGCCAACTTGATTTTTCAAATAAAGGTGCATGTCTGTGGCCACTTGATCATTTCTGCTTCTTGCAGTATGCAATTTTCCAGCAACAGGTCCAATCTCTTTATGGAGCAGCGTTTCAATATTCAAATGAATATCTTCATTATCAATAGAAAATACCAACTCTTTTTTGCGGGCTTTTTCTAAAAGACGTTCTAGCCCTCTGATGATTTCATCTGCTTCTACTTGACGAATAATAGTCGTTTTAGCCAACATTTTAACATGCGCCAAACTTCCTATGATGTCTTCTTCAGCTAAAACTTGGTCTACTTCAATTGAAGCACCAAACTCATCAATCCATTTTTGGTTTTCTCCTTCAAAACGACCGCCCCATAATTTTTTCATATTTGTCATCCTATCCGTATTTAAGAGTACTTTCTTTTTGGTTATTTATTTTTAATAGCATCCTTTGGTTTATTAACTTCTGCGTGAACTTTTGTTGGCAGTCCCCATAATTTAATAAATCCAACCGAAGCTTCTTGATTAAACGTATCTGCAGAAGTGTAGGTTGCTAACTCTTCATCATAAAGAGAATTTGGTGATTTTCTGCCTTCCACAATTGCATGTCCTTTAAATAATTTTACCCGTACTGTTCCATTTACATACTTTTGAGTTGATTTTAAGAAAGCAATCAAACTTTCTGTCAAGGGGTTGTACCATAAACCGTTATAGATCATTTCGGTAATTTTTTGTTCGATAAGCGGTTTAAAGTGGGCAATGTCTTTAACAAACGTCAAATCTTCCAATTCTTTATGAGCTGTCATAAGCGTAACCGCTCCAGGAGCTTCATAAACTTCACGCGATTTGATTCCAATCAATCTATTTTCGATATGATCAATCCGTCCAACTCCATGTTTTCCAGCAATGCTGTTCAACTGTTGAATTAAATCTGACAATTCATATTTCGAACCATCCAGTGCGATTGGCACACCTGCTAAAAACTCAATTTCAATAAGTTCAGGTATATTCGGTGTGTTTTCTAAACTCGCTGTTAAATCATATGCCACTTCCGGTGGTGCAATCCAAGGATTTTCTAAAACGCCACATTCATTGCTTCTTCCCCAAAGATTTTGATCAATAGAGAATGGATTATCTAAATCAATCGGAACTGGGATGGAGTGTTCAATCGCATAATTGATTTCTTCTTCTCTTGACCATGTCCAATCACGAACAGGTGCAAGTACCGTTAATTGAGGCGCTAGAGAATGAATGGCTACTTCAAACCGAACTTGGTCATTTCCTTTTCCTGTACAACCATGTGCTACAGCTACGGCATCTTCTTTTATAGCTACTTCAACCAATTTTTTAGCAATGAGTGGACGAGACAACGCCGATATCAATGGGTATTTGCCTTCGTAATACGTATGTGCTTGTAAAGCAATCAATGCAAACTCATTTGCAAATTCTTCTTTAGCGTCGATCGTATAAGAAGCAGAAGCTCCGATTTGTATCGCTTTTTCTTTAATGAAATCTAAGTTTTTTCCTTCTCCTACATCTAAACAACAAGCAATGACTTCGTATCCTTCATCTATTAACCACTTAATAGATACTGAAGTATCCAATCCTCCTGAGTAAGCTAAAACTACTTTTCCTTTATTCATAAAAACACCTCATCCGATTAATTTTCTTGCATGAAAGTATCCTAACATGGCAAGAAGATTAAAACAAGCTTAAAGTGTTTTTTTATGCTAAATAGTGTATTTTTTAGCTTTATTCCGGAATAATATTGTATAAATTTATCGTTTATTCATAAAACGTGTATAAATTAGAACCACTGGTTAAAAATACCATTCATCAATTTATCATTAATAGACAAAAAAAAAGACAAGAAACAATCGGTCTCTTGTCTTTTTGGTTTAATTGATTTGGCATTAAGACAATTCATCTACCTGAGTTGAATAATCCTTTTTTTCAAAAAAATGTACCGTATCTAATTCATCTTGTTTCAATTGAGCGATCAAAGCATCAATGGAATCAAACTTTTCTTCACCTCGTAAATAGTCATGCCAAAACACCGTAACTTCTTCACCATAGATATCATCGCTAAAATCAAGAATGTACACTTCAACCGTCAATGGACGATTCGGTTCAAAAGTTACATTATGACCGATAGAGGCCATTCCTTTATAAACTTGACCACCAACTAAAATTTCAACAGCATACACGCCTATGCGTGGCAGCTTAACAAAATTTTCAACTTCAATATTGGCTGTCGGGAAACCAAGTAACCTTCCTCTAGCATCGCCATGTACGACTCTTCCTGGAGTAGCATAAGTATACCCTAAAAGTTTATTTGCAACAGCCATATCGCCGATTTCTAAAGCTAAGCGAATGCGTGTAGAACTGATTTTTTTTTCTTTTAACGTTTGTTTCTCCACCACTACAATGTCAAAACGATTATTTGCGTACATTGGCAAATGCTCCATTGAAGCCACTTCTTTTTTACCAAATGTATAATCAAAACCAGCAACAACCGTTTTTGCATGGAGATTAATAATGTATTGTTCCACAAAATCTTGCGGAGATAAGCTAGCAAAGGCAGACGTAAAGTCTACTTCATAAAGGTAGTCAACCCCTATTTTATCCATCAGTTCTTCTTTACGAGAAACAGTGGAAAGATATTTGTGTTGATCAGGATCTAATTTTTTAAATACAATAGAAGGATGCTGATTAAACGTCATCACAGCTAATTTCAGATTGTTTTTATCAGCAATGTTTTTTGCTCTACCAATCACTTCTTGATGCCCTCTATGCACACCATCAAAAAAACCTAAAGCTAATACCACTTCATCTTCAGGGATTTCATTTGCTTGGTATGGATGACGCAGTTTAATGATTTTCATAGTGTAAAAACTCCTCTATATATTATTCCGTAAAACTTTGACGGGTTTTAAAAAATCTTTCTTTTGTGGATGGATAGCATAAATACTGACCGCTTTTTGCAGATAAGTAAAGACAACTGGCATAGATAACTCTTTAGGCACCGTATCCAGTGGCAGTACAGAGCCATTTTTTACTTTATCCAATAAAACTTCATCAATGTCGAATGACGCTAATTCTTTTAATCCAAATTCTAAAGGAAATAATGCTTCTTCAATTTCTTGCTGTTCCATTTTTTCAGCAACTTGAGCTAAGGTTAAACAATCGCTTGCTTTAAAAGTTCCACTTAATATACGTGTTAAGTCTGACATATGTGCCGGGTAACCCATCTTTGCGCCTAAATCCACTGCTAACGTACGGACATAAGTTCCTTTTCCACAAGCTACCTCAAATTTCCATGAAACAGTTCCTTGCTCTTCATCTACCAAAATATCCGAAGTACGTTTAAATGATTTTATGTCAGCTATTCGAACAGGGCGTTCAACCGTTTCACCAGCGCGAGCGTATTCATACAACTTTCTACCATTTACTTTTACAGCAGAATACATGGGCGGAACTTGAGTGATTTTTCCTTCCATTTCTTTCATTGCAGCGTCAACAGCTTCCAATGTTGGAATACGTTCTACTTTCACTTGTTCAACAATTTCACCACTACGGTCTTCTGTCGTTGTTGAATAGCCCAGTGTAATTTCACCTATGTACCCTTTACCTGTTTCCATCATGTATTCTACAACTTTTGTGGCTTTTCCAACACAAATAGGTAATACACCGTCGACATCTGGATCCAGAGTACCTGTATGTCCAATTTTTTTTGTTTTTAAAATTTTTCTAAGTTTAAATACACAATCATGGCTGGTCATGCCACGTTCTTTCCATAAAGGGAGAATACCTTCCATCGTTTAACCCCAACCTTCCATTTTTAACTCTCCTAGTATACCATATTTTTTTACTAATCGTCATGCTTTAAAAGTTGAGTAAACAACTAAAAATAATGGTTTTTTAATCAAAAATTTGATATGATTATACAGTTAATGATTTTCTGTAGGAGGATTACAAATGAATCCCATTAAAATAGTGACAGATTCTACTGTCCAATTATCAAAAGAAGAACAAGAAAAATACAATATTACAGTTGTACCACTAGCTGCAATGTTAGATCACTCGCTATATTATGATGATATTACTGTCTCTAAAGCTGAATTCTTACACCTAATGGAGAAAAGCCCAGTGTTGCCTAAGACTTCTCAACCTTCTATTGGGCAAATGGCGGAAACGTATAACCGCTTAGGATCCAATGGCAGTGAAGTCCTTTCGATTCATGTAGCTGGCTATTTAACCGGCACATGTTCTGCAGCTCAACAAGGAGCGATGTTATCTTCATCAAAGGTAACGATATTCGACAGCCAATTTGTCGATCGTCCACTAGCCTATCAAGTAATAAGGGCAGCTGAGTTAGCGCAACAAGGAGCGTCTATAGAAGAAATCAAACAAGAACTTGAATTGATTAAATGGAATACTAAAATGTATATTGGGATTGTCAACTTAGACAATTTAATTAAAGGTGGTCGCATGAACCAAACTTTAGGTCGAATTTCTACTTTCTTAAATATTAAACTGATGTTAAACTTCACACCTGAAGCGTTAATACCAGAAGTAAAAGGTAGAGGATTAAAAGCTTTACAAAAGAAAGTAGAAAGTATCATTATGGAGATGAAATCATCAGCTGACATCAAACAAATTGGTTTTACTCATATTGGTTTAAATCCTTTTTCCGAAAAAATTATTCGTTCACTGAAAGAAAATTTCCCTGGAGTTCCAATGCACATTGGTTATGCTTGCCCTACTTTAATGGCTCATGCTGGTAAAGAAGCATTTGCTATTTCTTACCTTAAAAAATAATTATTAAAAGAGGCTGGGATTTTCCCAGCCTCTTTTGCTATTCAATATTTAATTTTTTGATGCACAAATTGAACGGGTTTATAAAGTGAAACGTAAGACATAGGTTGGTTCCATAGCAATTGAACAGGTTATTTAGTCGGTATTTTTAACACTTGGCCAACCGTTATGACATTAGCACTAGCTAACTTATTAGCGGTGACGATTGACTGAACTTTCACCCCATATTTATTAGCAATACTGTATAGTGTATCTCCTGATTTAACCTTATAGTTCATTGTCGTTGCTGCAAGTTTAGCAGGAATCTTTAGAATCTGACCGATTTTCAGCAAATTTGGGTTAGTCAATTTATTGGTATCCACTAACTGTTGAACCGTTACATTGTGTGCCTTAGCAATTTTGATCAATATATCACCCGCCTTGACAGTATAATTAGTAGTCGGAATAATGAGTAGTTGACCAACACGAATCAAGTTCATATTCGTTAGCTGATTAGCTGTTGTCAATTGTTGAACTGTAACACCATACAATGCGGAAATTTTAGTTAATGTATCTCCAGATTTAACAACGTGTTGACCACTGCTAGCTTTAGTTGGTATGGTCGATAATAATTGGCTCACCGTAACGAATGTATAACCTTTTGCTTTCAATTGGTTGATCATCGTTTGAAGGGCTCCTGGAGTGCCTGGTGCTCCTTCTCCTGTGTGCATCAAAACAATCATTCCTGGAGTTTCATTATTTACTACTTTTTTAGTGATTTCTGATGAAGAAACACCTTTCCAATCGACAGTATCAATTGTCCAACCAATGGTGTTTGTATAACCTAAATTTCCCACTGCTAATAATGTAGCCGTGTTTACCGAACCAAAAGGTGCACGGAAATAAGGTTTCGTGGTCTTCCCCACCGTTTTTTTAATAGCGGCGTCTGCTTTATCTAATTCTGTTTTAATCTGAGTTGCGGTCATTTTAGTGAAATTAGGATGATAATAAGAATGATTTCCTATTTCGTGACCTTGAGAAACAATCATTTTAATCAATTGTGGATGATTTTCAGCTGCTTTTCCAGTAATGAAAAAGGTAGATTTAATTTTATTGGTGTTTAAAATTTGTAGAATCTTAGTAATATTTTTACCATCGGCCCCATCATCAAATGTTAAGGCAACCACTTTAGACGTCGTATTTCCTTTAGTAACATACTGAGAGCTAGCTGCAGTAACGGGTAAAGCAAAAGCTAAGCTGATTAAGAGCAAAAATGATACTAGAAGGCTAACCAATCCAAATTTAAAACGCATTTTACTCACTCCTTTATTTTTTTAAGTAAGTTTTTCAATGCGATTTTATACTATGTTATTGGCCCTTCTTTCACCTTTATTATACCACTTCGAACAACTATTCTAGTTTTTAATAAATTTTTTTAATCCTTTTATTTTAAAATTTTTACAAAAAAACCTCCAAAAGGTTGCCCCTTGGAGGTATTTTTTAGTCTTTATTTAAATTACGCAACAATTCATCAATATGATTTCCATATTCAACAGATTCATCACGTTCAAAACTGATTTCTGGCGTTTTGTAGAGCGACAAACGTTTGCCTAACTCACTTCTAACTAAACCAGATGCTTTATCTAATCCTAATTGCGTTTTTTCACGTTCACTAGCTTTATCAGATAGAATACTATAAAAAACAGTTGCTTGTTGGAGATCACCGGTTACACGTACGTCGGTTATATTTACATCAGCAACCCGTGGATCTTTCACGCGTTTTTTCAAGATATCATTTACTTCTCTTTGAATTTCTTGTGAAACACGTCCAATTCTATGATTTGCCATGTTTAACCCTTCTTTCTTACGTATTACTTACGTTTAATTTCAACCATTTCATAAGCTTCAATAATATCATCAACTTCAACTTCATTGTAATCTTTGACCATAAATCCACATTCAAAGCCTTTTTTAACTTCTTTAGCGTCGTCTTTAAAGCGTTTCAAACTTGCTAATTCGCCTTCAAAGATAACGATATTATCACGAATCAAGCGGATGCTGCTGCTACGAGTGATGTAACCATCTGTAACAAATCCTCCGGCAATTGTTCCAACTTTAGATACTTTGAATGTTTCACGAACAACCGCTTGTCCGGTTACTTTTTCTTCGTATTCAGGGTCTAATAGACCTTTCATAGCTGTTTCAATTTCATCGATTGCGTTATAAATGATGCGGTGTAAACGGATATCTACTTGCTCTTGATCAGCTTGAATTTTAGCTTGAGGAGTTGGACGAACGTTAAAACCGATAATGATAGCATTACTTGCAGCAGCTAGAGTAATATCACTTTCGTTGATTGCTCCAACAGCAGTATGAATCATTTTTACACGTACGCCTTCTACATCAATTTTTTGCAAACTTGATGATAATGCTTCAGCAGAACCTTGTACGTCTGCTTTGATGATAACATTAACTTCTTTCAATTCTCCTTCTTGCAAACTAGAGAATAAGTTATCGATTGTTACGCGGTTCGTTACCGAACGTTGCTCAGCCATTGCTTTTTTCTCACGTGTTTCGCCTGCAGCACGAGCTGTTTTTTCGTCTTCAAAGACAACAAATTGATCTCCCGCTTGAGGAGCAGTGTTTAATCCAGTGATTTCAACTGGAGCAGAAGGACCAGCATGTTTAACGCGACGGCCATTTTCGTTGACCATTACACGGACACGTCCATAAGTGTTTCCAACTACAATAGGGTCTCCAACATTAAGTGTTCCTTCTTGTACAAGTAAAGTCGCAATTGGACCTTTAGATTTATCTAAACGAGCTTCGATTACTGAACCAAGAGCTAAACGTTTAGGATCAGCTTTCAAATCTTCAACTTCAGCGACAAGTAAAATCATTTCTAATAATTCGTCTAAGTTTTGACCGAATTTAGCTGAGATTTCAACGAATATTGTATCTCCGCCCCAAGATTCTGGAACTAAACCGTATTCTGTTAATTCTTGCATCACACGTTCAGGGTTAGCATCTGGTTTATCCACTTTGTTTACAGCTACGATAATTGGAACTTCAGCAGCTTTAGCATGATTGATAGCTTCAACTGTTTGTGGCATAACTCCATCATCAGCCGCAACAACGATAATTGTAATATCCGTTACGTCTGCTCCACGAGCACGCATTGTTGTGAAGGCAGCGTGTCCTGGTGTATCTAAGAAAGTAATGGTTTTTCCATCAACATCAACTTGATAAGCACCAATATGTTGTGTAATTCCGCCGGCTTCGCCTAAACTTACTTTTGTATTTCTAAGTGAGTCTAACAAAGTTGTTTTACCATGGTCAACGTGTCCCATGATTGTGACTACTGGTGGACGAGTGATAAGATTTTCTTCAACCACTTCTTGATCAAAGTAAATATCTAAATCAGAAACGTCTACTTGAATTTTTTCTTCTGTTTGAATACCATATTCTTCAGCAAGTAATTCAATAGCTTCTTTACCTAAACTTTGGTTCAGAGTTGCTACAACACCAAGCAAGAATAGTTTTTTGATAATTTCAGCTGGTTCACGGTAAATCTTTTTAGATATATCCGCTACAGTCATACCATCTGTGTACACTAGAACTTCAGGTAGTTCTTTAAATTTACGTGCAACTGGTGGTGCTACTGGTTTAGTTTCACCTTTTTTACCTTTTCTCTTACGTTTGTTAAATCCACCATGTGTTCCTACGCTTCCACGGTTAAATGGTCTGTTACCAGTACGTTTATTCTTATTTGGACCTTGAGTTGTCGTACGTTGTTGTGTTTGGTTTCCAGTCCCAGTTTGGGCAGCTGAACTACTTGTAGTAGTTGGTTTGTTTGTTGCTGCCGGTCTGTTTGTTGCTGCTGGCTTATTTGTTGCAGCCGGTTTGTTCGTTGCTGGTTTGTTTGTTTGATTGGATTGATTCTTCTGATTCGTTATAGGATTACCACCTTTTTGATTTTTTGTACTTGAAGTACTTGTTGATCCATTTTTATTAGTTGA
>NZ_ABHH01000020.1:0-41353 GCF_000171855.1 Carnobacterium sp. AT7
AATGATTAAAATCGTTGTTGCAGGTTTTAAAGGTAAAATGGGATTAACAGCCACAAAAATGGTGCTAGAAAATGAAAAGTTTTCATTAGTGGGTGTATTGGATCCTCATTCTTTAGAAAAGAATTTAAATGAGATGAGCGATTTTACAAACGTGGATGTGCGTGTTTTTCAAGATAAAGAAGAATTGGTAAAGGAAGTTCAAGCAGATGTATGGATTGATTTTACTATCCCAGCTGTTGCCTATAAAAATACTTGTTTCGCTTTAGAACACGGGATTCGTCCAGTCGTTGGGACAACAGGTTTTACAGAGAAAGAAGTTAAAGAAGTTCAAAGTTTGGCTAAAGAAAAAAATATCGGAGGGTTAATCGCACCTAATTTTGCTATTGGCGCAGTTTTAATGATGGAATTTGCTGCTAAAGCATCTAAATATTTCCCTGATGTTGAGATAACTGAAATGCATCATGACAACAAGTTGGATGCTCCCAGCGGTACAGCGATAAAAACAGCTGAAATGATTTTTGCGGAACGAGGATACCATGAACAAGGAAACCCTGAAGAAAAAGAATTAATTAAAGGTGCACGTGGAGCTGATTACGAAGGCATGAAAATTCATAGTGTGCGTTTACCTGGTCTAGTTGCTCATCAACAAGTTCAGTTCGGAAGTGTTGGAGAAGGCCTATTGATTCGCCACGATTCATTTGACCGCTCTTCATTTATGACTGGTGTTGCTTTAGGTTGCGAAAAGGTCATGACATTAAATGAGTTAGCTTATGGATTGGAAAATCTTTTATGATTTTGTTCGATCCTCAGTTTAAACAAGCATTACCGATTATTGATAAAATAGAAGAAGCAGGCTTCGAGGCATACTTTGTAGGTGGAAGTGTGCGGGATACATTATTAAAAGAAACAATTAATGATGTAGATATCGCCACTAGTGCAAAACCAGATGAAATTAAACAAATATTTCAAAAAACAATTGATGTAGGAATTGAACATGGGACTGTAATGGTTTTATGGAAAGATGCGACGTATGAAATTACGACTTTTAGAACAGAGTCAACCTATCAAGATTTTAGACGACCGGATAATGTTGAATTTGTTCGTTCTTTAAAAGAAGATTTAAAACGACGAGATTTTACCATCAATGCATTAGCTATGAATCGGGATGGTCAAATCATTGATTATTTCGAAGGTCAGACAGATTTAGAAAAGAAACTAATCAAAGCGGTTGGGAATCCTGAGGAACGTTTCTTTGAGGACGCTTTGCGTATGATGCGTGGAGTGCGTTTTGTTAGTCAATTGAACTTTGAAATGGACCGTGAAACAGAGCTTGCCATTCAAAAAAATCATCCTTTACTTGAGAAGATAGCCATTGAGCGTATTCAAGTTGAATTTACAAAGCTTCTTTTAGGAAGTGGCAGAAAAAAAGGGTTAGAATTATTTATTCGAACTAATTTATTTTATTATTGTCCAGGATTGAAAGACCAGAAAAAAGCATTAGAAGAATTTGCTAAATTAGAATGTACAATCGATAATCGCATCGTTGCTTGGACAATGTTGATTTATTATCTGAGCAAGTCAAAACCAGCTAGTGAAGCTGAGCCGTTTTTAAGAGCCTGGAAATGCTCAAAAAAAGAAATTGCTCAGGTGAGGTCTGCACTATTTGCTTTAGAACAACGGTTGAATGATACCTTCAACAGCCAAGTTCTTTACCAAGTAGGGTTACCGATAGCTTTAGATGTTGAAAAAATAATGGCTTGTTTAGGGCATACTGCTAGTTTTGAGCGAATTCACTCTATGTACCAAGGTTTGCCGATTTATAATAAAAAAGAAATTAAAATAAACGGCAATGATTTACAAGCAGCATTAAATAGAAAACCAGGAAAATGGCTAGGAGATTTGATGATAGAAATGGAAACAGCTATTTTAGCTGGCGAATTAGTTAACGAAAAACAAGCTATCCTTGAATGGGCCACTCATAAGGAAAAATAAAACTTTAAAAAAACTTTCACAAAAATTAACAAAAAGGTTTACTAACAAAAAATAAGTTGTTATACTTATTGAGTAAGTTATTTTTAAGGAGGAATTTTAATTATGGAAAATCAATTCACAAAATTATTAGAAGAACGTCGTTCAATTTATTCTTTAGGAAAGTCTGTTACTTTATCTGAAGACGAAATTGTTGGATTAGTAGCTAAAGCTGTTAAAGAAAGCCCATCATCATTTAATTCACAAACTTCACGTGCAGTTGTTTTATTTGGAGCTGCTCATAACAAAGTTTGGGATATTACTGAAGAAGTTTTACTTAAAGCTGTTCCAGAAGGACAAGATTTCACTCCAACTAAACAAAAAATAGAAAGTTTCCGTGCTGCATTTGGTACGATTCTATTCTTCGAAGATACAAGTATTGTTAAAGCTTTACAAAAACAATTTGCATTGTATGCAGATAACTTCCCTATTTGGTCTGAACAATCTACTGGTATCGCACAAAACTCTGTATGGACAGCATTAGCTGTTGAAAATATTGGAGGAAGCTTGCAACATTACAATCCATTAATCGATAGTGCAGTTCAAGCAGAATGGAACCTTTCTGCAGACTGGAAATTAACTGGACAAATGCCAATTGGATCTATTGAAGCTCCAGCTGGTGAAAAAGAATACATGGATGATTCTGCTAGAGTTCTTGTATTTAAATAATTTTTAGCCACTAAACTGTTGTTAAAATGAATAAGAGAAGGAATGGAAAAGTTGGTGAACTTTCTATTCCTTCTTTTTTAAATTCGATTGTTAAAATAATCACAAATAATGGAGTTAAGTGTTTACATTCATCTATTTTATGGTAAAATAGATTTATCGAAAGAATCACAAACTTTTCGTTTAATAAAAGTAAAAGGGGAGAATACAAATGAAGAAAGAAGTTATGGCTTTAAAAATGATGTTTAAAAACGGAGAAACTTGGACAATCAATAAAGAATTTATTGGTGATTTATGGATTAAACATATTTCGAGAAGTTTTGGACGGATTGGCGATAGTGATTTTCAAGAAATTTTCCCATGTGAGTCTCTAAAAATTGAAATTTTTCCAGAAGCAGATGAAGTGAATTCAAATGACATCAATTTAGGCGGCCTAGAAATGGGTATGTTTGAACGAGCAGCAAAAGATCCGGATATTGAAAAAATGGATATTTTGTATAAAGATGGCGAAAATAAAAATTCTGTAGATGTTGTTGCTGAAGAAACAGTTTACTTTCCTTATGAAGCAAAAGATTCTGATCGAATCGACAATGTTTATCAAAGTTCATTTGTCTCAAAAGAAAATAAATTGTACATTGTAATTGATAAAGATAAAACAGCAAAAGAAGTTTATAAAGAAAAATTTTAAACTTTTTAAACAAGTAATACACTCAAGAAAAATTGGAATCTATCCATATTTTCTTGAGTTTTTTTGTTTTTTTTTATGCTTCATAGTATGATGGTAAAGAAAATAATATGTCTAAAGAATTAGGTGAATAGAGTGAACCATAAAGATACATATGCTGTGGTAGATATTGAAACAACAGGCGGGAATGTAGCTAGCGGAGATCGCATGATTCAATTTGGTTGCGTCTTATTAGAGGGCGATCAAGTTGTTCATCGTTTTGCAACCAATATCAACCCCTTAACCAGTATCCCAAAACAAATCGAACATTTAACGGGTCTTTCAAATAAAACGGTCGCCCAAGCACCCTATTTTGAAGATATTGCAGCGACTATTTATAATTTATTAGATGGCTGCATTATCATTGCGCATAATATCCAGTTTGACTATACGTTTCTTTCGGCAGAACTCCAACGTTGTGGTATGCCAGCCTTGCAAAATAAAGGGATAGATACTGTTGAACTTGCACAAGTCTTACTGCCTACTGAATCTAGCTACCGACTAAACGATTTGGTCAGTAAATTTAATATTGAACACACCAATCCACATCAAGCAGATAGTGATGCAGCTGTTACGGCAGAACTTTTTCTTGTATTAAAACAGAAATTAAAAGAATTGCCATTGGTCACTGTCGAAAAGATGGTTGAACTTTCAGTAAATCTTACTATGGAAACAGCTTATTTTTTTAAAATGTGTTTAGCAGAAATGAAAACGGAGAGGTTGCCACTTTCTGAGGTACTCCTGATAAAGAATGGATTAGCAATCAAACGAAAAAATCCTATTTTTGAACAGAAAAATTACCGCGATAATGTTCGCTACCCAACTACAGTAACTAAAAAGGAACACTTATTTCAAACAAAACTGACAACCAGAAACCAACAAATTAAAATGATGGATGCAGTATATGATTATTTTACAAGCGATGAGACGAGTCATTTTGCAATTGAAGCAGCAACAGGAGTTGGAAAAACATTAGGCTATTTATTGCCTCTAGCTTATATCGCATCTGTAGAAAATCCAGTAGTTATTAGCACGTATACTACACTATTACAAAAACAATTATTAGATAAAGATATCGTTCAACTAAATACGATTTTACCTTTTACAGTACAAGCGGCTATTTTAAAAAGTAAAAACCATTACATCCACTTAACTAAGTTTGAAGAAGTGTTAAAAGAGCCTGTTGACCAAAAAGTTGAAGTGATCTATCAAATGAAACTATTAACTTGGCTGACGGAAACAGAAACTGGGGATTTGGATGAATTGAATTTAACCAATTACAACCACTTGTTTTGGAATAAAGTAAGACATCGTGGCTGGTTGACGAGACCTGAAGAAGATCGATGGTATGATGAGGATTTTTATGTACATGCGCAACATAAAATTAAGCATGCTAGTGTAATCATTACCAATCATTCTTTTTTGTGCCATGATTTGAATCGTAAAGAAAAAGAATTGCCATCTATTGGGAAGTTGATTGTTGATGAGGCGCAGCATCTGCCAGATGTAGCAATGGAAGCTTCAAGTGAAATATTCGGATACTACCGCATGCAACAAATAATAAAATTAATCGGCCGTGCTTCAGAGGAAAAAAGTTTTTTAGGTAGAATTACTCAGTTAAGCCAACAGCTTACAAAAATAGAAGTGTCATATATTGAAAACATGGAGATGAACATTTTTTCATTAGAAGATGAATTGTCGGATTTTATTAATCAACTATTGCTTTATTGCAAAAATACTGCAGGTAACAAACATTCCCAACAAGAGCAAATGGATATTCAGTTCAATAGAGAGACACATTGGAACTTAGCGTTAAAAAAAGCTTCCAAAAAAGTTCTCACATTGATGAATGAAATCAGCTATTTAGGGTATGAGGTGGTTAATCAAGGCTTAAATGAACAGCACCAGTTAACTCAAAAAGAGCGGTATTTATTTGAAGATTTTTTTGATGTGATTTCAACTTTTGAAAGCCAAAAAGATATTTTTTATGCTGTTTTTCAAGAGAATGAAGAAAATGAAGTAACGTGGTTTTCATATAAAGAAAAAAGCCCTAAAAATAGTTTTACAATTAAGCGTTCGAAAGTAGATAGCAGTAAGTTTATAAAAGAAAAGTTAGTGGATAAAACACCTTATATTTTATATACAGGAGCTACACTAGAAATCAATCAATCGTTTAATTATTTTGAAACGCAATTAGGAGAAGAAAACTTAAAGGAATTAATCATTGAGTCCCCTTATGATTACAAGAAACAAGCAAGACTTTGGGTTCCCAAAGAACTGAAACCGATTAAAGGATTATCAAAGAAAGAGTATGTTCATATGGTTGTCGAACAAGTCGGAAATATTATTGAGAATTCTGTTGAAAATACGATGGTGTTGTTTAATTCATATGAAATGCTTCAAGAAGTGTATTTTTCACTGCAACAAAATCCAGTAGCATCTGGGCGAGAATTATTGGCACAGGGATTTTCAGGTAGTAGAGACCGGATGTTAAAACGCTTTTTCAGGTCTACAGGAGGTATTTTGTTAGGAGCAGATAGTTTTTGGGAAGGCGTCGATTTGCCAGGAAAATCACTTAGCATCATTGTCATCACTCGTTTGCCATTTGAATCGCCAGATCGACCGTTTGTAAAAGCAAAACATCGATACTTGGAACAAAAACACTTAAATCCTTTTACAATTGATTCTTTGCCAAAGGCGACCCTACGTTTAAAACAAGGTTTAGGAAGACTTATTCGTTCTGAGAAAGACAAAGGTGTTATGATTGTATTAGATAATCGGTTGATTCAAACGAGTTATGGAAAGCAAATCGTGAGTTCACTTCCTAAAGGATTGCCAATTGAAGAGGTAGCAACCAAAAATATGGGTGAAAAATTACGCCATTTTCTAAATACAGAAGAAAATGAAACAAACTAAACGACTAAACTTTATGAAAATTTCAGAAAAAAAGGTTAATTTTCTGTTATAATAAACTATTGAAAGTCACTACCGAAAAATAAATAAAAGAATAAACTAAAAGTAGGGATACTTATGAAAAAAGGAATACTCATCACTTCGGCAGTTGTCATGTCTGTTATTCTGGTGTTTTCGATTACCCTTTTGATGATCAGTCAAGATCCAATAAAAAAAGCAGAAAAAGAAACGGTTGCTATCGCGAAAGAAACAGCTGGATTAGTAAAAACAACCGATTTTTATTGGTACAATCGAGATAAAACTTATTTTTCAGTTGCTGGATTGAATGAAGCAGATGAAGAAATACTGGTAATTGTTGCTAAAGACGGCGGAAAAACAATTGTTTTGAATCAAGATGAATTTATTACAGAACAACAAGCTAAAGAGTTAACCCGTGAAGACAAGGGAGCTGTCGATATTCTTGAAGCTCGTATTGGGCTTGAAGGCGATACGCCAATCTGGGAAATTTCTTATAAACAAAAAAATGGCCGACTAGGTTATTATGTTTTAACTGCTAAATCGGGCAAATGGGTGAGCGATATCGAAAATATTTAAAGATTCTTGAAAAAGAACGTTATAGAGTCCTTTTTTCTTGTATAATAGTTAAGGCAGTAAAAAATAAAGTGAATCATCAAAATTTATTTAAAGGAGTTTTAAACCGTGAATCATATTACAATTAAAGAATCCAAAAATCATGTTGGAGAAGAAGTAGAAATTGGAGCTTGGGTAGCTAACAAACGTTCAAGCGGAAAAATCGCATTTTTACAATTACGCGATGGTTCTGGTTTTTTCCAAGGAATCGTTGTAAAAAGCGAAGTTGAAGAGGAAGTATTTCAATTAGCTAAATCATTAAATCAAGAAACATCTATTTCATTAACAGGTATCATTCAAGAAGATAGCCGTTCGAAATTTGGTTATGAAATAGCAGTGAAATCTATTAAAGTAATCGGAGAAAGTCAGGATTATCCAATCACTCCTAAAGAACATGGGACTGAATTCTTAATGGATCACCGTCATTTATGGTTACGTTCTTCTAAACAACATGCAATCATGCAAATTCGTAATGAAATTATTCGTGCTACTTATAATTTCTTCAATGAAGAAGGCTTCATTAAAGTTGATCCGCCCATCTTAACAGCAAGCGCTGCAGAAGATTCAACAGAATTATTCCATACACAATATTTTGATCAAGAAGCTTTCCTTTCACAAAGTGGTCAATTATACATGGAAGCAGCAGCAATGGCATTTGGAAAAGTCTTTTCTTTTGGTCCTACTTTTAGAGCTGAAAAATCAAAAACTCGTCGTCACTTAATTGAATTTTGGATGATTGAGCCAGAAATGGCATTCATGGATCACGAACAAAGTTTAGAAGTACAAGAAAAATATGTGGCTTACATTATTCAAAGTGTTCTAGATAACTGTGATGATGCTTTAGATGTTGTAGGACGCGATAAAGAATTACTTAAAAAATATACTGAATTGCCATATCCTAGAATTTCTTATGACGATGCAGTTAAATTATTAAATGATAATGGATTTGATGATATTACTTGGGGAGATGACTTTGGATCACCTCATGAAACGTTTATTGCGACTCAGTATGACAAACCTGTCTTTATTTTAAATTACCCTAAAGCAATAAAAGCATTTTATATGAAACCTCATCCAGACCGTGATGATGTTGTATTATGTGCAGATTTAATTGCTCCTGAAGGTTATGGAGAAGTTATCGGTGGAAGTGAACGTGAAGTCGATTTTGATGCTTTGTCACAACGGATTAAAGAGTTTGGCTTAACAGAAGAAGATTACGCTTGGTACATGGATTTACGTAAATATGGTAGTGTTCCTCATTCAGGTTTTGGTTTAGGCTTAGAGCGGACTGTAACTTGGATTTGTGGGACAGAACATATCCGTGAATCAATACCATTCCCACGCTTATTAAATCGTATTTATCCATAAAAAAGCTAGTGCAGCAACTTGAGTTTCTTAAGTTGCTGTTTTTTTTAATCGTATTAGAAAAGAAGCTCCATCTTTTATATGAAGACAGCAAGGAGGACACAAATAATGAACAATCATCTTTTACAAAAATGGCTCAAAGCGGGAAATACGACTGTTTCAAATGTGTTATTGACTCATTTTAAAGAAGTGGGCTTAACTAATGAGCAATTGATTCTAATTTTACAATTAAAATCTTTTATTGATGCTGGAAATGATTTTCCAGATACAGAAATCATCTCAAGACGGATGCAGATTTCATCTGCGGAGGTCTTCCAAATGATACATGGACTAATCAATAAAAAATTGATTGCTATTGAAACAGAAAAAAATAATGATGGAAAAACACGTGATAGTTATCGATTGGATTTGTTGTGGGATCGTTTGGCATTAGTTATTTCGCAACAAGAAAACCAACAGCGTGTTGAGAAACAACATTTATCTGAACAAGAATTATTTCAATTATTTGAATCTGAGTTTGGCAGACCGTTATCGCCAATCGAAATGCAAACGATTGGGATGTGGTTAGATGATGATCATTATGCGGTTGAATTAATTGAATTAGCATTAAGAGAAGCTGTGTTGAGTCAAGTTTATAATTTGAAATATGTTGACCGTATCTTGCTGAATTGGGAAAGAAAAAATATTCGAACGAAAGATCAAGTGGATAAAGAAGCAACTCGTCGTAGGCAAGGAAACTCCAAGACGAATACTTATTCAGTATCTAAAGAACCAACAACAAAAGTGCCATTGCACAATTGGTTGAACAATAATGATAATCCTTAACGAGGAGGAGAGTTATGCTGTCTAAAAAACGAACTATTCAGATGATTGAAGCAATGGGCGAGTTATTTCCTCATGCAGCATGCGAATTAACTCATAAGAATGCTTTTGAATTATTGATTGCCGTTATGTTAAGTGCTCAAACGACAGATGTCGCGGTCAATAAGATTACGCCAGCACTTTTTGAGAAATATCCTACACCTGAAGCATTTCTAGCTGCACCAGTAGAAGACATTATGGAACGATTGAAAACGATTGGCTTATACCGCAATAAAGCAAAATTTATTAAAGGTTGTTGTCAAAAGTTAATTACTGACTTTAATGGCAAAGTTCCGTGTAATCGAATGGACTTAGAATCTTTACCAGGAGTGGGTAGAAAAACAGCAAATGTTGTCTTAAGCGTGGCATTTAATGTGCCTGCCATCGCTGTTGATACCCATGTTGAACGTGTAACCAAAAGATTAGGTATTTGTCCGCCTAATGCTACTGTTCGCGAAGTAGAAGAGATATTGATGAAGCAGTTGCCTGAAAATATGTGGAGTGTTGCTCATCACAGACTAATCTTTTTCGGACGTTATCAGTGCATAGCAAGAAATCACGACCATACTATTTGTCTTCAGCTGTTACAAGAGAATAGCGCGATAAAAGCGCAATAAAAAAAGATGCAATGTATCTCTGACGATACGTTGCATCTTTTTTTATAGTTAAGGGTTGATTAACGAATAGAAATCTTTTTACTCTGCTGGAGCCGAGCTTGAAGGTTTCAAATCTGGGGCAACAGAACTACTACTTGCTGCAGAACTGCTGCTCGATGAGCTGCTACTTGGAGCCGAACTTGAAGGTTGTGATTCTGGAGCAGCAGAACTACTACTTGCTGGAGCCGAGCTGCTGCTTGACGAGCTATCTGGGCTTTCTTCTTCCTCAGGTTCCTCAGGTTGTTCCTCTTCTTTTTTAGGTGGAATCAGAACACTTGTGGAAGCGGCAGGACCAGTTTTATCGCCAGCTTGAACAGCTAACGTAATTGGAAGCTCACCTGGAGTTGGGCTTTGTACAATATAAGAAAGGTCATTTGTTGAATAAGATTCAGAACCTACTGTTAGAACGTAAGAGATACCTTCTTGTGAATAGGCGTTCCATTTAATAGACAAAGCATCAGTCTCTTCGTTATAAGTAGCTGTTAGACCACTTGGAGCTTCTAATGTGATTTCTTCCTCTTTACTTTCTTCTTTTTCAGGCTTCTTGGCTGCTACAGTAGTGGGTTCTGTTCCTTTAACGAATAATTCAGTAGTGATGTCGCTGGATGGGGTATCAGGACCAGCAAGTTTTGCAGGCTTCGAACCTTTTTCAACAGCAACTTCTACAACTGATTTTGGTTTTGTCCAATCGCTTGATTCAACAGATTGTGAAACATAGGACATTAGCGCTTGGTAAATTTGTTGAGGCAGTAAACGTTCGCTGCCTTCATTGTCTATTGAGTCAAAAAAGTCATCATGTCCAACCCAAACGGAGAGAGCATAATTTGTTGTATAGCCGGTATACCATTTGTCAGGTACGCCGTTTTTTTGAATGTTGTGTTTGATTTTATCTTTTTCCTCATAGTTGGTTGTACCTGTTTTACCTGCTTGAGGAATACCGTTTAATCCGACTCTAGAAGAATTGTTTGAGGCAACATCTTTCAGCATATCCGTAATCATATAAGCAGTAGATTCTTCCATAGCTTTAGCTGATTCAGGTTTCAAATTGATTTCTTCGCCATCTTCTAAGACGATTTTTGAAACAGTATATGGTTCAGTATAGGTTCCACCATTTGCAAATGCAGCATAAGCACCTGATAAAGCAACAGGAGTGATATTTCCAGTAAATCCATTGGATTCAACTAGTCCCTTTGAACCAGGATTTAATGTTTTGGGATCAATCCCTAGGTTTGTTAAAAATTCAGACACTTGTTCTCTAGGCACGTCTTCGTAAATTTTAGTAGTAGGGACGTTCCGTGAATCAACTAATCCTCTACGTAAGCTGATTTGACCTTCGTATCTGTTATCATAATTGTTGATAGGTGTCCCATCTTTAAAGGTGTAAGGTTCATCAACGACTTGTTCATAGGTAGAGTAATTTAAATACTCGATTGCTGGACCATACGCCGTTAAAGGTTTGATGTTTGATCCGACACTTCGGTTTAACTCCGTAGCGTAGTTTGTTCCTAATTGGACTTCTTGGTCACGCGCGCCGCCCAAAGCTTTCAGTTGTCCTGTATTCACATCAACTAAAGAAATTCCAGTTTGGATTTTTTCGTCTTCAAATAGAGACATATTCATCGGTATTGACGATATCATATAAACGTTGTTGAGCATCCATATCTAAATTAGTATAGATGGTCAAGCCTGATGTGTAGGGGTCTAAATTAGTTTTTCTCTCCACTTCAGCCAAAACTTCTTTGACATAAGGATCAAAAACGAGACTGTTTGTTTCTTCATCAGAATGGTCGACTAAACCTTCTGAAATATCGACTGCTTTAGCCTCTTGAGCTTCAGAAGCAGTAATTGCACCATTCTCAACCATCATGTCTAAAACTAAATTACGGCGTTTTGTCGCATCATTTGGATTCGTATTTGGGTTATAGGCGTTAGGGGCTTGCGGCATTCCAGCAAGCAAAGCAGCTTCTGGTAATGTCAATTCAGCTAGTGGTTTACCAAAGTAATATTCACTGGCCGTTCCCATTCCGTATTGATTAGCAGACATATAGACTTTATTAATATAAAAAGTTAAAATTTGTTCTTTTGAATACTTTTGTTCTAGTTTAATAGATAACCAAGCTTCTTGTGCTTTTCGTTTTAACGTTTGGTCTTCAGATCCAGTAGAGAAAACCGAAAGTTTAATTAACTGCTGAGTAATGGTACTTCCACCTTCAGAAGCAAAACCATCTGTAACGTTCGCGACAACTGCACCGGCAATCCGAATAGGGTCAATCCCGATGTGAGTATAAAAACGTTGATCCTCAATCGCAATGATTGCATCTTTCAGAACTTGAGGAACATCATTCTCAGAAACAAGTTCTCGGTCTTCACTAGATAGGCTTAAAAATTCGTTTCCTTTCGAATCTATTAGTGTTGAAGAAACAGTATCAATTAAATCGTTCTCTGTTACGTCAGGTGCCGATGAAACGTAATAGGCAAATAATCCCATACCGCCAATTAATACTGCTGCTATTAAAATGATCATTCCAACAAGAATCTTTTTCCAAAGGGAAGAAGAGGATTTCTTATTTTTTTTACCTTTTTTTGAACGTTTTGCTTTTTGAGTTTGTTTTTTTGAAACACGGGACATTTCTTTTTTTTCTGGCATAGTCAAATCTACTCCTTAATTCTCTTGTATGATAAAATTTCTAAATTAGTTAGAACTAATTAAACAAAACCAGTATCATATTGATTTATCTTTTTCCTTAGCAATTAAAAAATCCACGACTCTTAAATAAGGAATCCGCGGCGAGAGTTCATAATACATTTCATATCCGTTCTTTTCAAGTTCTTTTAGAGGAATTGATTTTCTCCCATCTAGTTGTTGCTTATTCCAATACTCAAGTAAATGCTTTGCTTCTAAGAGAAAAAGACGCTCACTTGCAGAAAAACGCATGATCACAAAACAAATAGCTTGTTGTTTTATGCATTGTTGCATATGAATAATCTGGTGTTCATGGAAATTTTTTAATGGAAAGGAAAGTTTGTTCTTTGTTTCTTTAGCCTCGAAGTCCAAATAATAACCTTGGTAAACGCCATTATAATCTGTTGTAGAGGCATGCCTGAAGTAAGCTTCTTTGATAACGGCTGCGCTTCTTTTAGGGTAATCCACTTTGACAATCTGAACAGGTGTGGGCTTTTTATGGATAACGGCGTCTCCTTTTGCTAAATAATATTGATTACTTGCATTCAAGTCATCTTCTAAGGACATGCCACGTTTACTAAATGAAGTTAACTGATTGTTTAGTTGCTTTTTTGGTAAAGATTTGTCACTATGAATATAGGTTTTACCATTAGGATATCGAATAGCCAATTGAAATCACACTCCTGAATTGTATTATATCAAATAAAGACCTTTAAAGAAAAGGAGAATCAAATGAGTTTATGAGAAACTTATATATTAGCGGCTATCGGACATTTGAACTTGGCATATTTAAGGAAGATGATCCAAAAATAGCGGTCATAAAAAAATGCTTGAAACAAGAAATTAGTTCATTTATTGAAGACGGAGTCGAGTGGATAATAACCAGTGCTCAGTTTGGCACAGAGCAATGGGCAGTCGAAGTTGTTGATGAACTAAAAAAAGAATACCCAACTGTCAAAGTAGCTGTTATTCTTCCTTTTTTAGAATTTGGATCAAATTGGAATGAAAAAAATCAAAGCAAACTATCTTCTATAAAAAAACTAGCTGATTATGTTGAATCAACGTCCCATAAAACGTACCAAGATCCCTCACAATTAAAAAATCATCAATCTTTTTTATTAGACCATTGTCAAGCAGCTTTGTTAGTGTACGATCCTGAGTTCGAAGGCAAAACCAAGTTTGTCTACCAAGCCATAATAAAGAAACAAGAGACAAAGGAATTTGAGCTGCGATTGATTGATGTAGATCAATTACAAAATAGTAGTACCGAAGAATACTATTAATTCATTCGTTTTTCATCTCTTTTATTCGTGAAGCTGTAACATAATATAAAAATTAGTTTTTTTTTCTCATTATCTTTGGTATAATAAGAATTATCGAAGAAACGAGTACAATGATTTGTTAGAAGATGAAGCAAACAAAGAGGTGTAAACATGGCAAATAGATCATTAACAACAAAAGATATTCTTCAAAAAGAATTTAAACAAAGTATGCGCGGGTATAACCCAGCTGAAGTAGATGAGTATCTTGATGAAGTGATTCGTGATTATGAATCATACAATAAAGAACTTACCCAATTAAAAGCTGAGAACGATCGTTTATTGAGTAAAATCGATGAATTAACAAAACAAGCGTCAATTACTAAACCTAGTTATTCTTCACAGCCGAATAGTACAGTAACTAATTTTGATATTTTAAAACGTTTATCTAATTTAGAACGTCATGTATTTGGCTCAAAATTAGATGAGACGGAAGACGAACTTTAAACTTTTTAGTTTAAAGAAGTTTTTAAACCAGTTAACAAGCAATAAAAAAACATTTGTAAATTTCGGGTAATTGCGGTTTAGCTTGACTAAACTGAGGAAAGTCCATGCTCGCACAAGCTGCGATGCTTGTAGTGTTCGTGCCTGGCGAAATCATAAGCCAGGGCCTTCATTTAATTATGGAGAGACGGCAGAAAAAAGAGCTAAGGCTGTAAAGCTATGCTTGAGTATTCTTGAAAGTGCCACAGTGACGAAGCAATACGGGAAACGGTATTGGTGGAACGCGGTAAACCCCTCGAGCGAGCAACCCAAACTTTGGTAGGGGCACTTTTCCTAGGGAATTGAACCGATGGAAGAGGCAGTAATTGCAGACAGATAATTACCTCCGGATAAAACAGACCCTGACTTTTTATCTGAGACAGAACATGGCTTACAGAAATTTACAAATTCAGGTATGGAACCCTCCTTTTTGGAGGGTTTTATATTTATCTTAGAAATTACTTAAAAAAAGAAAAAAGAATTGGAGCAAATATATGAAAACATTTCAACTTGTTGCAACAGCAGCTAGCGGAATAGAAGCATTAGTAGGAAAAGAAATCAAAGCTTTAGGCTATGAGTGTCAAGTAGAGAATGGTAAAGTCTTTTTCGAAGGAACTGAAAAAGATATTGCTAAAACAAATCTTTGGTTGAGAACAGCTGACCGTGTTAAAATCATTGTTGGTGAATTTGACGCGTATGAATTTGACGAATTATTTGAAAAAACAAAAGCTTTACCATGGGAAGATCTTTTACCAATGGATGCTAATTTTCCTGTAGCTGGAAAATCAATCAAGTCAAAATTATATAGTGTATCGGATTGCCAAGCTATTGTAAAAAAAGCAATTGTTAATCGCTTGAGCGAAGTTTATCATCGTAATACACGTTTACCAGAAACGGGTGCTTTATATCAATTAGAAGTGGCGTTATTGAAAGATAAGGTTACTTTAACATTGGATACAACTGGACCAAGTTTGTTTAAACGTGGATACCGTTCTGCTAAAGGTGGCGCACCTTTAAAAGAAAATATGGCTGCAGCGCTTGTGCAATTAACGAATTGGCGCAAAGACCGTCCTTTCTATGATCCCGTGTGTGGTTCAGGAACAATCGTGATTGAAGCAGCTTTAATTGGGCATAATATTGCTCCAGGATCTAATCGTTCATTCAGTTGCGAAGAATGGGAATGGTTTGATCAAAGTGTTTTTGAAGAAGTTCGTGCAGAAGCAGATGCTGCAGTAGATCATGATATTGTATTGGATATTATGGGTACTGATATTGATGGTACGATGATCGAAATTGCCAAAGCAAATGCAGATGAAGCAGGAGTAGGCAGCAGTATTACATTTAAACAAATGCAATTAGCTGATTTTACGACTGAAAAAGAATATGGTGTTATCTTAGCTAATCCTCCTTATGGAGAAAGGTTAGGTGAAGAAGAAGAAGTTCACAAACTATACAGAGAAATGGGAAAAGTATACCGCCCATTAAAAACTTGGAGTAAGTACATTATTACAAGTGATTTAGCTTTTGAAACATTTTATAGAGAAAAAGCGACTAAAAAACGTAAATTATATAACGGCGCTTTGAGAACAGATTTATTCCAATATTGGGGCGAACGTCCTCCTAGAGCACCTCGTAATTAAAAAAGAAAAAATAACAGCTTAAGCTTGTCTTAAGGCTGTTATTTTTTTGAAATTATTTTTTGCAAAGCTTGTTTAGCCAGATTATCAGCACCTTTATTTTTTGATTCTGGAATCCATTCAATAAAAAAAAGTGGGAAATGTGTGAGTCTTTCTTGAATAGTGGTTAAGTGAACGTTAAAAAGATCTTTTTTTACGTAATTTTTTTTAACAGCCGAGGCTACTAATTTGCTATCTGTGTACATCATTAAAGTTTCATCGGTCAAATTGTGTTCAATTAAGTAATGAAGTCCCTTTAAAAGTGCTTCAAATTCAGCTTCATGATTACTCATTTCTTTTTCAAGAGCAATAGATAATTGCTCGTGTCTATCTTCAGTACTAATGACGATTCCTACACCGCTGGGACCAGGATTGTTTTTTGTGGAAGCATCAGTATACATTTTAATCATATTCATTTACTTCCTTTCATTTAAATGGGTTTCTGACTTTAGATATGTTAAAATGAGAATACTTTCGTATAAGGAGTGCAACGTATTGGATGATAATACTCGTTTGAAATTTTCTCTTTCAATAGAACCAGCTTTTCAAGTTATTTATTGGTCAATTTGTTGGCTAGCCTTTTTTTTATTTCTTATTTTAGCTTTAGAAACACAAACTATTAGTCTTACAATGGTTAGTTTAATTATTATATTTGGCATACTTTTATTTTTTGGACTAGGCTCTACTCTAAAGATAAAAAATAACAACTTGAAAATTAGTTATTTTAGAGGAATTAAAAAAAAGAGTATTTCACTAGATGAACTAACAAAAATAACGTTTTCTGATAAAAGGGAAATCAATGTATTTCTCAACCAAGATAAAGAAGGGTTTCAGATTTACTTAAACAAAAAGAATAAAAAAAAGTTTTATGAGTATATCAAAACTAATGCACCATTAATTCAATTAGAACAACAAGATAGATGGGATGAGCTATCCGAACATAAGTAAGTAAAAAACGATACCCTAAATCAGGCGTATCGTTTTTTGGGTATTCATATAGCTAATTAAATTAGTCTAGAACAATGACGTTAGTAGCTTGAGGGCCACGGGTGCCTTCCAAAATTTCGAATGAAACAAGTTGTCCATCAGTCAAAGATTTAAAGCCATCTTCATTCACAATACCCGTAAAGTGAACGAAAATATCCTCGGTTTCGTTGTATTCAATAAATCCGTATCCTTTTTCGTTGCTGAACCATTTAACTGTTCCATTTTCCATCTACGAAACCCCCTTGTTGAGCTGTTTTAATAACATTCAGTTTCTTTATTCTAAAGTCTAAAACAACTGACCTAATATTATTATAGAAACAATTGAGCTATTCGTCAATTCTATCTAATTTTGAAAATACTAAAAGAAATATTTCAATTGATTTTTTAGATAAGCAATCCAAGAAGAGAGGAGGTTGATTGATTTGGATACAGTATTAACAACTGACCTAGTTGCCTTAGCTAAAAAACGTTCCCAACATTTCAATGTTGAAGGCTTTGTCTATGGGCAAGGTCCCGTTAATCCTAAATTCTTATTAATAGGAGAAGCTCCTGGAGAAACAGAAGCTTTAAATGGAATCCCTTTTTCTGGGAGAGCAGGGAAAGAACTGATGCGTTTTTTTGACCTGTTGGAAGTTGATCGAAAGGAAGTTTATATTACAAGTGCTTTTCGGAGTCGTCCTTATCGATATAAAGAAAAAATAGACCGCAAAACCAAACAAGTTGTGCTAAGAAAGTATAACCGGCCTCCAACTAAACAGGAATTGATCGCACATGCTCCATTATTAGATCAAGAAGTTGAGAAAGTCCAAGCACCTTACATTTTAACTATGGGAAATATTGGGTTGCAAAGACTGCTTGGACCAAAAGCAAAAGTTTCAGCTCAACATGGACAATTGTATAAAGGGCCAGTATTACGTTTAGTTTCTTTAAAGGACAATACGTACACCTGGACTGAAAAAGATTATGCTGTTTTTTCGACTTTTCATCCAGCAGCGATATTTTACAATCGTCAGTTATTAGAAACCATTCACGAAGATCTTGCTGAATTTAAAAAACTGATTCATAAAATTTAATTGGAGCAGTCTAAAGATATTATGAATAAAAAATGGTAGAATGTTAAAGATAAGCAAATATGTAGGATAAAGGAATGTGAAGATAAAAGATGAAAGAATTAAAAGTACAGAATTTGACAAAAACATACGGAGAAAAAGTATTATTTGATGATATTAGTTTTTCAATCATGGAAGGCGAAAGAATCGGTTTAATTGGAGTGAATGGTTCTGGGAAAACGAATTTACTGAATGTAATCACAGGAAATGATAGTGCTGAAAAAGGCAGTATCCAAAAACCGAAAGACTATACAATTAGTTATTTGATGCAAGAACCAGATTTGAACCCTGATAAATCTGTTTTCGATGCTGTTTTTGAGGGAGATACACCCATCTTAGTGGCTGTTAGAAACTATGAAAGAGCCTTAGAATTGTTAACGGCAGATCCAATGGATGAAAAATGCCAAAATAGGTATTCAAGAGCTGAACAAGCTATGAATGATGAAAATGCTTGGATAGCTGATACAAACGCAACGACAATTTTGACTAAATTAGGTATTAGTGATTTAGAACAATTGGTGGGAACGTTATCCGGTGGTCAGAGAAAACGAGTAGGTTTAGCACAAGTGTTAATTCAAGAACCCGATTTGCTAGTTTTAGATGAACCAACAAACCATTTAGACTTTGAGACAATCACGTGGTTAGAAAGTTATTTAAGTGCGTATAAAGGAGCCCTATTGCTTGTAACACATGACCGTTATTTCTTAGACCGAATTGTTAATCGAATGGTTGAATTATTCCATGGAAATGCGACGTTCTATACAGGTAACTATGAGCAATACGTGATTAATAGAGCTCAAAGACAAGAAGCAGCCGTAGTGGCAGATCATAAAAGGAAACAGATGTATACGAAAGAATTAGCTTGGATGCGAACTGGAGCAAAAGCACGCTCAACAAAACAACAAGCTAGAATCGGTCGTTTTAAAGATTTAGAAGACAATTTAAAACAATCAAACGTAGATGAATCAGTTGAAATGAATTTAGAAGGATCGCGCTTAGGAAAACGAGTCTTTGAATTGAAAGATGCATCGCTGAATCTAGGCGGAAAAGTTATATTAGATCACTTCAATATGTTGATTCAAACGAAAGATCGAATTGGGATAAGCGGAGAAAACGGAGCGGGTAAATCAACCTTCTTAAATACACTAGCTGGAAGATTCCCATTAGATTCAGGAGAAATGGTTGTTGGTGAAACGGTAAAAGTTGCTTACTTCACGCAAGTAATTGAAGAAATGAACCCTAATAAGCGTGTCATTTCTTATTTACAAGAAGTTGGTGAAGAAGTAGAAACAACTAATGGTGAACGAATCAGTGTGACAAATTTATTGGAACAGTTCTTATTTGAGCGTCATACACATGGTACGCTGATTGGTAAATTATCTGGTGGAGAAAAAAGACGTTTGTATCTATTGAAGTTATTGATGCAACAACCAAATGTATTATTGCTGGATGAACCCACCAATGATTTAGATATTGCAACTTTAACGGTCTTAGAAGATTATATCGAAACATTCCCAGGAGCAGTTATTTCAGTTTCCCATGACCGTTACTTCTTAGATAAAACAGTAGAAAAATTACTGATATTTGATGGACATGGAAAAATCAGACCATTTTATGGCAGTATTACAGATTATATCGAAGAAGAAAAAGAGAAAAAACAAGGTCGCTCGGTTCAAAGTAGTGATTCAGTTACAAAAGTTGCCACACAACCGGAACCAGTTGTGGTAGATGAAAAAGTGAAATTAACCTTTATAGAACAAAAAGAATGGTCCACGATAGAAGAAGAAATGTTTAATCTTGAAAATAAAATTGAGACACTCAAACAAGAGATGCTAAAATCGGGTAGTAATTTTAGTTTGCTACAAGAACAGCAAGAACAAGTAACGGTTTTTGAAAAAGAGCTAGAAGAAAAAATGAATCGTTGGGAATATTTAAGTCAATACGCAAATGATTAAACCATAGGAGGTAAGGTTGTGGAGTCAGAATATCTAAATCTAGCAAGAAAAGTTTTGGAAGTAGGCAACGAAAAAACGGATCGAACAGGAACGGGAACTAAAAGTTTATTTGGCCACCAAATGCGGTTTAATCTACAAGAAGGTTTTCCACTTTTAACCACGAAAAGAGTACCTTTCAGTTTGATTAAGAGTGAATTGTTATGGTTTATTAAAGGCAATACAAATATTCGCTATTTGTTGCAGCATAATAATCATATATGGGACGAATGGGCTTTTGAACGTTTTGTGAAAAGTGAAGATTATAAAGGACCAGATATGACTAATTTTGGCAGAAAGTCTTTGATAGATTCAGAATTCAATACTCTTTATCTAAAAGAAAAAGAGGCGTTCTGTACCCGTATTTTAGAAGATGAGACCTTTGCATTGCAGTATGGTGAATTAGGAAATGTTTACGGTGCACAGTGGCGCAAATGGAAAACAACGCAAGGTGAAACGATTGATCAATTAAAAGATGTGATTAAATTGATTAAAACATCTCCAGACTCAAGACGTATGCTTGTTTCAGCGTGGAACCCTGAAGATGTACCCAATATGGCGCTGCCTCCTTGTCATACATTATTTCAATTTTATGTTGCGGATGGGAAATTAAGTTGCCAATTGTACCAACGGAGTGCCGATATCTTTTTAGGAGTCCCGTTCAATATTGCAAGCTATGCGTTATTGACGCATCTTATTGCTCATGAAACGGGGCTAGAAGTAGGCGAATTTGTTCATACTTTGGGAGATGCACATTTGTATTCAAACCATATCGAACAAATAAACAAACAACTAGCTAGAGAACCTAAAGAATTGCCTACCTTAATATTGAATTCATCAAAAACAAGTATTTTTGATTTTGAAATGGACGATATTAAAATCGAAGGATACGACCCTCATCCCGGGATAAAAGCGCCAATAGCTGTATAACAAGAAGAAAGTAGGGAATGATATGATTGCTTTTTTATGGGCTCAAGATCAAAATGGGGCAATTGGGTATCAAGGGACGTTACCTTGGTATTTGCCGAATGACTTAAAATTTTTCAAACAAATGACAATAAATAATGCGGTTGTGATGGGTAGAAAAACCTTTGAAGGAATGAACAAACGGCCTTTACCTAATCGCATCAATATTATATTAACAACTGATCCCAATTATCAAGCTGAAGGGATTAAAGTCATGCATAGTCGAGAGGAAGTACTAGACTTTGCTAAAGAGTATTCAGGAGATACCTTGATTACAGGTGGAGCAAACGTCTTTAGTTTCTTTATGGATGACGTAGATGTATTGCATCGCACCATGATTGAAGGCGAATTTAAAGGCGATACCTTTATGCCTGAAATAGATTGGTCACAATGGAAACTAGATAAAATAGAAGCTGGGATTCTTGATGACCGCAATAAATATCCACACGTTTTTGAAACGTATGTACGAAATGAAAAATAAGTAAATACACTAGTCATTTCAGATAGAAATGTATACGAAAAATAGAGAATCTGGTATACTATTTTCATATATCGACAAGTAGAGGAGTTTTTAACATGAAAAAAGGACGGTCAATTATCGGTATCTTCCTTTTTTTGATGATTGCTAGTTTTCTCGTTGTTGGTTTGCTAACCGTTTTATTTCAAAATAATTCAACTAACAACGAGGAAAAAAGCGAACTAAAAAAAGAGTCTCTTCATATCGTTGCAATTGGTGATTCTTTAACACAAGGTGTTGGAGATACTTCTAATAGTGGCGGATACGTTCCCATAGTAGCTGACTTATTAAAAGAAACGGATAATTATAAAGAGGTAACCACAAGTAATTATGGGAAAAGTGGCGATCGAAGTGACCAAATATTGGAACGTTTCTATGAAAGTAAGGCCATCCAAGAGGATATTGCCTCTGCTGATATCGTTGTATTGACGGTAGGTGGAAATGATATTATCCAAATCTTAAAACAACATCTTTTAACGGTTACTAAAGAAAATTTCCTTATACCTGAAGCAACTTATAGGGAAAACCTAACCACTCTTTTATCGGCTTTTAAAAAAGTGAATCCTGAAGTTCAACTATATATCTTTGGCATTTACAATCCTTATTCTATTTACTTTCCTGAAATAACTGAAATGGAATCTATAGCAGGTGAATGGAATGAAACAACAAAGGAAGTAGTAAATGAAACTGAAAATGCGACCTTTCTTCCTATAGCTGACTTATTTAATCCGTCATTGAAACATGAGGAGAAAAAAGACGTATTGATAAACGAGGAAGAAGCTAAAGAACAAGCAATCAGCAATCCTTATTTGTATGAAGAAGATTTATTTCATCCGAATGAAGCTGGATATCAGTTAATGAGTGAGGTCTTATTTCAAGCTATTGTAGCTGAATAAAAAGAAAACTTGTGGAGTAAGGAGTTTTTATGAGCATAAAAAGTAATGAGCAAAAGAGTAAATTAAATGGCTGGAAATGGGCTTTTCTTGTCCTGCTTTCAATCGTATTAGGAACATTATTTTGGTTTTTCACTCAAATGACTCCGGTTATTATTGGAGAGCCTAATCTAGAAACGCAAACTAGTAGTGATGAAGTGACGTTTCAAGTATCAACAAAGAAAGATGATATCAATCAATTGGTAGCTTCGTATCTTAAAGATGAAAAAATAGTAAAAGGTCCGGTCAATTATCAATTTAAATTGGAAGACCAGGCTCAATTAGTTGGCACCTTTCAATTATTTGGAAAGGATGTCCAATTCCAGCTTTCTTTAGAGCCATTTGTTATGGAAAATGGCAATCTGCAATTTAAAACAACAGGCCTTTCAATTGGAAAATTGAATTTGCCGATTTCCTTTGCCTTGAATCAAATTGAAAGTCAATTAAATATTCCAGATTGGGTAGCTATTGATAGTGAACAAGAAACACTTGTTTTTAATTTAAATGAGTTCACGCTAGATAGCGGTATCCATTTTTCGGTCGATAAGATTGATCTAGCCGAGAATGATATTCGAATCAATGTCTATGTGCCAACCAATTGATCTAATTTAAGAAAGGATGAGGTCTGTGAGAGATACTGCAATTTTTGCCGGAGGATGTTTTTGGTGTATGGTTTCGCCATTTGATGAACAGCCTGGAATTGAGAAAGTTGTTTCAGGCTATACAGGCGGACATACGGTTAATCCTACTTATGAAGAAGTTCTAGCCAAAACAACGGGACACACGGAAGCTGTTGAAATAACCTTTGATCCAACAATTATTTCATATGAAGAATTGGTCGAAATCTATTGGAATCAAACGGATCCAACAGATGCTATGGGTCAATTTCAAGATAGAGGAGATAATTACCGACCTGTTATCTTTGTACGAGATGAGAATCAAAGAAAAGTTGCTGAAAAATCCAAGCAACAGTTAAGCGAAAGCGGAAAATATAAAAAGCCAATTGTTACTGTAATTGAAGCCGTACAACCTTTTTATCCAGCTGAAGAATACCACCAAGAGTTTTATCAAAAAAATCCAGAAAAGTATGCTCAAGAAAAAAAAGAGCGTCTTGATTACCAGCAGGATAAAGAAAGGAATTAAGTTAATGCAACGTCCGTTTTATCATTATTTAATGACTGAAAGAGATCCATATAAAAAAGATGCTGTAACGTTATTTGCAAATGCCGTTTATTTAGATAATAGCTTTCCTAAACAATCAGAAGATTATCATGAAATTAGTCATTATTTGGAATTAAATGGTACTTACTTAGAAGAAATGACAACGTTTGATAAAGCATGGGAAATCTATTTGGATAAAGATAATTAAAAAAAACAACAAAACAACTAGGAGGAAATAATCATGAGTGTACACATTGAAGCTACAGAAGGACAAATCGCAGAAACGGTATTATTACCTGGAGATCCATTAAGAGCAAAATATATTGCAGAAACATTTTTAACAGATGTGGAACAGTATAACCGCGTAAGAAATATGTTTGGGTACACTGGAACCTATAAAGGCAGACGTGTTTCTGTCCAAGGAACAGGTATGGGAATACCTTCTATGATGATTTACGCTGAAGAATTAATAACAGGTTACAACGTGAAAAACTTAATCCGTGTAGGAACTGCTGGCGGAATGCAAAAAGATGTTAAAGTACGTGATGTTATTTTAGCGCAAGGTGCAACAACTGATTCAGCTGTTGTAAAAAATACATTTAATGATCAAGTACAATTTGCTCCGATTGCTGATTTTGATTTACTTAGAACAGCGTATGAAATTGCAACTGAACAAGGAATGAAAGTTAAAGTGGGGAATATTTTATCTGCTGATCGTTTCTACAATGCTGAACTAGATAAGAAGAAATTGGCAGATTATGGCGTACTAGCTACTGAAATGGAAGCGGCTGGTCTATACACGTTAGCAGCAAAATACAATCGTAGAGCGCTAGCTATTTTAACCATAAGCGACCATTTAATTACTGGAGAAGAAACTTCTTCAGATGAGCGTGAAAAAACCTTTAATGATATGATGATTGTAGCTCTAGAAACAGCGTTAAAATTCTAGTAAAAAGTGACCTTGTTTATTAAATTCTTAAAAGTAATGTAAGAAATAGACTAGAATGGTCGCGAATGTAGAGTCTAATTGAAAGTAGAGAGGAACCTTGCAAATGGAGAATGAACCAAAGAAATCACAAAAGCAAAAAGGAATCAAACCTTGGGCATATGGTGCTTCTCTCATAGTAGTTGCTGCACTTTCAATTGGTGGAACTGTTGCTGTTACAAACGCAAATGATGATAATGATGAAGTACAAAAAAATGTAAATTCCTCAGAATCCAGTGTTGCAGTAAATACAGAGGATTTTGAAAAAATCCAAGCTGTCTATGACACTTTAATGTCAGACTATTATCAAGGTGTAGAAGGGGAAACCTTGATTGAAGGTGCCATTACTGGTATGACTGAATCTGTGGGCGATCCGTACACACAATACCTCGATGTAGAAGAATCGTCTTCTTTAGATGAAAGTATTTCAGCATCCTTTGAAGGAATCGGTGCAGAAGTGATGAAACAAGGAGACAATGTTATGATTGTTTCTCCTATTGCAGGTTCACCAGCTGAAAAAGCAGGATTACAGCCGAACGATATTATTTTAAAAGCTGGTGATCAAGAATTAACCGGCATGAATTTAAATGAAGCTGTTTCACACATTCGTGGCGAAAAAGGTTCGGAAGTTGTTTTGTCTATTAGGCGTGGCGATTCTACCTTTGAAGTAACGTTAGTACGAGATACAATTCCGGTTGAAACCGTTGTTTATCAATTAGATGAAGAAAATCCAACAATTGGGTATATTTCCATTACGAGTTTTTCTTCACCAACTTATGATGATTTAGTAGCTGCGATAAAAGATTTGAGAAATCAAGGTGCAAAATCCTTTGTGTTCGATGTTCGTCAAAATCCAGGCGGTTTATTAAATGCGGGAATGTCAATTTCTAATCTGTTTTTAGAAAATGGCGATACTATTTTACAAACGCAAGAAAAGGATCAAGAGCCTGTCTCAATCGTCGCTGATAATGCGACAATGGGTGATTTTAAAGTTACTGAACCAGCTGTTTTATTAGTAGACGAAGGCAGCGCTAGTGCTTCAGAAATTCTAGCAGGTGCTGTTAATGAATCAGGAAATGTTAAACTAATTGGAACGAAAACGTTTGGTAAAGGTACAGTCCAAAATGTGGCTGCATTTAATGACAAAAGTGAGTTAAAAATAACGATTGCAAAATGGTTAACGCCAAGTGGAAAATGGATCAATGAAAAAGGCATCACGCCTACTATCGAAGTTGCTTTACCGGATTATGCGAATTTATTGATAATTGATGGATCAAAAACCTATCAATTGGGCGATGTTTCTGAGGAAGTTAAAAACCTAGAAAAAGTCCTTGATGCATTAGGTTATTCTGTAGATACTATTGATGGATACTTTGATGAAGCAACCCAAAAGGCTGTTAGTCAATTCCAAATCGATAAAAAGCTCCCTGTCGATGGTAAAGTGACAGGTGAAACGGCAACTCAACTCGTTGAATCGTTAAGAAAATTGATTGATGAAAATGATACTCAATATGAGGCAGCGATAAAAGAGTTGCAAGCCACTAAATCCAACGACTAATAAGCAATTGAGTTGTAAACAAAAACAGTTAAAACTTACTAGGGAAGAGAGGTAGGCGTTTTCTATCTCTCTTTCTTGGTCAGCACTGTGTTAAATAGATAGTTATTTGAAAAAAATTCTTGTATGATAGAATAAACAGATTGGTTTGGAGCGAAGGATATGGGGAAAAATTCGTGGAAGGAGTTTTCATGGAAGTGGTCTAAGGCGCTATTGTTAGCTGGATTGATCACTGTTTTATTGCGAAATTTCATCTTTATTCCTATGACTATTGAAGGTTCGTCTATGATACCTACCTTTCAACAGGACGATCAAATTATTGTCAAAACAATATATGATATAGAGAGATTTGATTTAGTTGTATTTCACGATTCTCAAATCGGACTCTTGTAAAAAGAGTAATTGGTTTACCTGGAGAAAAAATCCAATATGAAAATGATCAGCTTTATGTAAATGATAAAAAATTCGAGGAAAAATTTCTAGATAATGATTTAGTGAATAACGCTGGCGGAATTTGGACATCTGATTTCACCTTAGAAGAATTGACTGGAACTCAAGTAGTACCAGAAGATGAGTATTTTGTATTAGGTGATAATCGTAGATCAAGTAATGACAGTCGGTATTTTGGAAGTATTCCAGTTGAGTCAATTGTTGGAGAAACTTCGTTTATTTATTATCCTTTTAATCGCATGAAGAACGTTCAATAAACAATGAAAGTAGGGAGAAGCTATTGAGTAAAATAAATTTTTCTGATGATCAAAATCAAACAGAAAGATCTTTCGAACCTAGAAAGTCACGTCATCTTTCTTCGAGTCAAAAACGTAAAGAAAAAAAAAGTCTTGGAAGTGAAATTTTAAGCACACTACTTTATTGTATAGTAGCGTTAATCATTTTTTTACTTATTCGGCATTTTTTGTTTGCTCCAGTAAGTGTAGATGGTGAATCGATGGTTCCTACTTTAGAAGATCACGATCGTTTGATTTTAAATAAAGTCTCTAATATAGACCGCTTTGATGTTGTTGTTTTTCCTGCTCCTGATGAGCCTGAGAAACAGTATATCAAAAGAATCATCGGTCTTCCGGGTGACACTATTCGTTATCAAGATGATGTTTTATATATTAATGATAAAGCAGTTGAAGAAGAGTATTTGCAAAGTTCGATTGAATCCTATGCTACAGGAGGCAACTTTACCGAAGACTTTTCATTAGCCTCTAAAACGGGTGAAGAGACGGTTCCTAAGGGCAGCTATTTTGTGATGGGGGATAATCGTATAAATTCAAAAGATAGTCGTTTTTTTGGATTCGTAGATGCAACTACTGTAAGTGGTACAGCTAATTTCCGGATTTGGCCACTTAAAGAGTTTGGCTCAATAGACGAAGAATAAAAAAGAAATGTAAAAAAAGAAGATGAAAAAATTGTTCTTTTTTGTGTGTAAATAGAAAGGTGAAAAAATAACATGACCATTCAATGGTTTCCAGGGCATATGGCCAAAGCAAGACGACAAGTAACCGAAAAAATTAAATTAGTAGATGTGATATTTGAACTCGTAGATGCAAGATTGCCTTTATCAAGCCGCAATCCCATTTTAGACGAGATAATAGGAGAAAAACCAAGAATCATTATTTTAAACAAAAGCGATTTAGCTGATCCTGTTCAAACAAAAAAATGGGTGGAGTACTTTAATGAACAAGGAATAGCTGCAGTCCCAATTGTTGCACAAGAAGGAAAAGGCATGAAGCAAGTTATGGAAAAAGCAAAAGAAATTTTGAAACCAAAATTTGACAGAAGAGCCGCTAAAGGAATCAAACCACGTGCTATCAGAGCAATGAGTATTGGAATTCCAAACGTTGGGAAGTCTACTTTAATCAATCGTTTTATTAAGAAAAATGTGGCAAAAACAGGAAATAAACCAGGTGTCACAAAAGCTCAACAATGGTTAAAATTGGGCAAAGAATTGGAATTACTGGATACTCCAGGTATTCTTTGGCCTAAGTTTGAAGATCCAGCTATTGGACAAAAACTTGCTTTAACAGGAGCAATCAAAGATACCATACTTCAACTAGATGATATCGCTATGTATGGAATAGAATTTATGCGAGAAAATTATCCGGAATCAATTTCAAAACGATACCGCTTAAGTGAAGAGGAAATGACATTAGCAATACCAGAGATGCTCATGCTTATTAGTGAGCGCAGAGGATTTCGTGATGACTATAGCCGTGCAGCTGAAATGGTAATTTTTGAAATAAGAAGTGGTAAAGTAGGACGATTTACATTAGATATTGCTCCGGTTTCTTTACCTAAAGAATAGAGGAACGCGTGTGGAAAAGCCTTTAAGTATTGCAGCAATCAAAGAATTATTGTCAACCATTTCCGATTCAACCGATGAGCGACTATCAGCAATTAGGAATGATTCCCGTAAAGGGGCTGCGAGTGCATACAAAGCATGGGAAAATAAGTTGAAGAAACAGCAATCTATTCTTGATAAACAAGAAGAAATGCTTCAAATTGAACGTTATTTTTGGGAACAAGGTACGCAATACATCGCTGGAATCGATGAAGTAGGAAGAGGACCACTAGCTGGACCTGTTGTGGCTGCTGCAGTGGTATTACCGAAAGATTTTGATGTGTTAGGTATAAATGATTCTAAGCAATTGTCTAGTGCAAAACGAGAAGCATTATTTGAACAGATCCAAGAAGCAGCAGTAGCTATTGGAATTGGTGTAAAAGATCATCATATAATCGATAAAGTAAATATTTACGAAGCAACTAAATTAGCCATGATTGAAGCCATACAACAATTGCCTGTACAACCAGAACAATTATTGATTGATGCTATGCATTTACCAGTTAGTATACCGCAAGAAAGTTTCATCAAAGGGGACGCCAAAAGTATATCTATTGCTGCGGCAAGTATTATTGCTAAAGTAACAAGAGATAGAATGATGGCTGATTATGATGATTTATATCCAGGCTATGGTTTTGCTAAAAATGCTGGTTATGGAACTAAAGTACATTTAGAAGGATTAGAAAAACAAGGAGCATGTCCAATTCATAGAAAAACATTTGCTCCTGTAAAAAACGTACTAAAATAGGTACCGCGATATAGCCTAAAAAAACGAATGAATAGGAAACTATTCATTCGTTTTTTTTATATTATTGGATATGGCTACGGTATAAGCCAATAACTTTACCTAAAATAGTTAATTCATTAAGTAGGATAGGACTCATTGTATCATTTTCAGGTTGTAATCGATAATGATCTTCTTCTTTATAAAATCTTTTACACGTTGCCTCATCATCAACAGTCATAGCAATGACAATGTCGCCATTATTAGCGGTTCCTTGTTTGCGAATAATAACTTCATCACCATCAAAAATACCAGCATTAATCATGCTTTCTCCGCGAATAGTCAACATGAATAACGATTCATTTTCAAATTGTAAATTTGGAGGAAGAGGGAAATAATCGGTAGCTTCTTCTACTGCTAAGATAGGCTCTCCAGCTGTAACGGTTCCTAATAAAGGAATTTTGTCTAATGCAATCCCTAATTTTGTTAATCCTAAAGCTGTTAATTCAATGGCACGTGGTTTACTAGGATCCCGTTGGATATATCCATTTTTTTCTAAGCGGGAAAGATGTCCATGTACTGTTGATGTAGAAGATAAAGAAACGGCTGTTCCAATTTCTCTAACAGTTGGAGGATAACCCTTCAATTTAACTTGATTGTATATATATTGCAAAACTTCAACTTGTCTTGATTCCGGATTTTTACTCATAATAGATATAAACACCTCGTTTCTTTTTTTATCATTCTAAGATTACCATATATAGCACAACAAATCAAACAAACGTTCGTAGATAAAGAGGATAAAAGAGTGATTTTATCAAAGAAGTTTGTTATAGTTGAACCAGAAATAAAAAAAATGCTGGAGTGATTAAATGTTACCAAAAGAGCAGATGGAAAGAATAAACGTTTTAGCGAATAAAGCAAAGACCAAAGGATTGACCATACAAGAACAAGTAGAACAAAAAAAATTAAGAGACGCTTATATTGAAGCATTCCGAGGTGGAATGAGAAAAACAATTGAAGGTGTTAAAATAGTAGATGAAGAAGGTACGGATGTTACGCCTGATAAATTGAAAGACATCCAAAAAGAGAAAGGCCTTCATGGCAGATAAAAAGGTTTGTTCATAAATGGGATAAGCATTAGATTCTCCCATTTATGAACATTCTGTTCGTGAAAGCGTTGCACTTAAAGCGGAATAATAGTAAACTAATAGAGTACTAATAGAGAGTTCAAATCGAAAGGATGATTTTTTTGTTTGATAACACAGACCAGTTAGCAGTAAATACAATTAGAACACTAAGTATGGATGGTATACAAAAAGCCAATTCCGGACACCCAGGCTTACCTATGGGGGCTGCTCCAATGGCTTACGCATTGTGGACTAAACAATTAAAAGTAAATCCAAAAAACTCAAAATGGTTTGACCGTGACCGTTTTGTCTTATCAGCTGGACATGGTTCAATGTTATTATACAGCTTGTTACATTTAGCTGGATATGACGTTAAAATCGATGATTTAAAACAATTCCGTCAATGGGATAGTAAAACACCTGGACATCCAGAGGTTAACCATACTGATGGAGTAGAAGCAACTACTGGTCCTCTAGGACAAGGTATTGCAAATGGTGTAGGTATGGCTATGGCAGAAGCTCATTTAGCTGCTACTTATAATAAAGAGAGCCACACAATTGTTGATCATTTCACGTATGCTTTATGTGGAGATGGCGATTTAATGGAAGGTGTTTCAGCTGAAGCAGCAAGTTTAGCTGCTCATTTAGAACTTGGAAAATTAGTAGTTCTTTATGATTCAAATGATATCTCTTTAGATGGACCAACTTCAAAAGCGTTCACTGAAAATGTTGGACAACGTTTTGAAGCTTACGGTTGGCAACATATTCTTGTAAAAGATGGCAATGATTTAGAAGAAATCAACGCAGCAATTGAAGCTGCAAAAGCTGAAACGAAAAAACCTACTTTGATTGAAGTTAAAACAATTATTGGTTTTGGAGCTCCTAATGCCGGAACACACAAAGTTCATGGTGCACCACTTGGAGCAGAAGGAATTGAAGCTGCTAAAAAAGCTTATGGATGGGAAGGCGAAGATTTCTTTGTTCCTACCGAAGTAGCAGAACGTTTTAAAGAAACTATGGTAGATAAAGGAGCAAAAGCTGAAGAAGAGTGGAAAGCTGCATTTGAAGCATACCGCACTGAATATCCAGAACTAGCTAAACAGTTTGAAATGGCATTAAGCAATGAATTGCCAACAGATTGGGATGCTGAATTGCCAACTTATAATGTTGAAGATGATGCATTAGCTTCTCGTGTAACCGGTAGCCAAGCTCTAAATGCGATTGCAAAAAAAGTTCCATATTTCTGGGGCGGTTCTGCTGACTTATCTTCATCTAATAACACGATGATCGCAGATGTAAAAGATTTCCAAGCTGGTCAATATGATGGCAGAAACATCTGGTTTGGTGTTCGTGAATTTGGTATGACAGCTGCTATGAATGGAATTGCCTTGCATGGCGGTTCTAGAGTATATGGCGGTACTTTCTTCGTATTTACGGATTACTTGCGTGCGGCTGTTCGTTTAGCAGCTATTTCAAAACTCCCAGTAACATATGTATTTACACATGATTCTGTTGCTGTTGGGGAAGATGGACCAACGCATGAACCTGTTGAACAACTTTCTAGTTTACGTGGCATGCCTAATTTATCAATCTTACGTCCAGCAGACGGCAATGAAGTTGTTGCTGCATGGGAGTTAGCGTTGACTTCAACAGATCACCCTACAATGTTGGTATTGTCTCGTCAAAACTTACCTGTATTGCCTGGAACTAAAGAAGGGGCACGTACAAATGTTGCTAAAGGAGCTTATGTTATTTCAGCTCAAGCTGGTGAAAAACCAGAAGGGATTTTATTAGCATCTGGATCAGAAGTTGCATTAGCTATTGAAGCTCAAAAAGTTTTGAAAGAAAATGGAACAGATGTTTCAGTTGTTTCAGTACCAAGTTTTGATCTATTCGACAAACAAGATGCTGCCTATAAAGAAAGTGTCTTACCAAATGATGTACGAAAACGTGTATCTATTGAAATGGGTGCTACTTTCGGTTGGGAACGTTATGTTGGTTTAGATGGTGCTACAATCGGTATCGACAAATACGGTGCAAGTGCACCTGGTGCAACTGTTATTGAAAATTATGGTTTCACGGTAGAAAATGTTGTAGAAACATTCAATAACTTATAATATATGGCCATGTAAGTTGGTATTTTCACTTACATGGCTTTCTTTTGTGCAAATTTGTCATGAAATATGACTTTTTAGCTTCATAAATAGAATTTTAGTTTATTTTTTTACTATTATTTAGTACAATTAAGACTTGAGAGGTTTGAAAGGAGTGAATCAAAAATGAATTTAGGTCTTGCTATCTTTTTAATTATTTTAGCTTTGGTTGGTGGAGCTGTCGGTGGATTCTTTATTGCTAGAAGATACATGATGGATTATTTCAAAAAAAATCCACCAGTTGACGAAAACATGTTGCGTATGTTAATGATGCAAATGGGACAAAAACCATCAGAAAAGAAAATTAAACAAATGATGTCGTCAATGAAAACACAAACAACAAAAACGACTAAAAAAAAATAAGTGCATAAACTGGCTTATTAGAATGAATTGCGAACAGATTGTTATCTGTTCGCGTTTTTTTATTTTAATTAAGAATAAATAAAAGGTGGGGGAATAAGATGGGGATCTATAAAAAATTAGGTTGGTTTTTTAAACAAGAGAAAAAAGCATACGTGACAGGTGTTTTATTTTTATTTCTTGTAGCGATCATTCAATTAGTGCCTCCTAGAATAATAGGGATCATTGTAGATGAAGTTGCTCAAGGAACGTTAACGCTAACTAAGTTAGTTCAATGGCTAAGTCTATTAGGCATTGCTGCACTCGCTACTTATTTGTTTCGTTATATTTGGCGTGTGAATATTTGGGGAACCTCTGCAAAGTTAGAACGGATACTTAGAACACGGTTATTTAATCACTTCACTGAAATGGATAACAGCTTTTTTCAAAAGTATCGCACAGGAGATTTAATGGCTCATGCAACAAATGATTTAACAGCTGTTCGGAACGTTGCCGGTGGAGGGATATTGACCTTAGCTGATTCAATCATTACAGGCGGTACTACGATTATTGCGATGGCTTTAGTTGTTGACTGGAGATTGACGTTGATTGCTTTAATTCCACTCCCGTTGTTGGCTATAGCTTCACGCGTTTTAGGTTCTAAGTTACATGAACGGTTTAGAGGAGCGCAAGCAGCTTTTTCTAATATGAATGATAAAGCTCAAGAGAGTATTTCAGGAATGAAAGTGATAAAAACATTTGGTCAAGAAGATGAAGATGTTGAGGAGTTCAGTAATAAAACAAAACAAGTGGTTACTGAAAACAAAAAAGTGTATAAAATCGACTCTTTATTTGATCCTACGATTACTTTTATAATGGGAATTTCATACGTATTAACCATCGTAATGGGTGGAATCTATATCAATTCAGGTGTTATCTCGATTGGTGAATTGGTTTCTTTTATTAATTACATCGCTATGCTTGTATGGCCAATGTTTGCAATTGGACGTTTATTTAATATATTGGAACGTGGAAGTGCAAGTTATGACCGTGTTGAGAAATTACTTTTAGAGAAATCTAAAATTGTTGAAAGACCTGCTGCTTTAACTAAAGCAATTAAAGGAAATATTCATTATTCGGTTGAGAAATTCTCTTATCCTAAATCAACTGTTTTAGCGCTTAAAGAAGTTCACTTTGAATTGAAACGTGGACAAACATTAGGTGTAGTAGGAAAAACAGGAGCAGGGAAAACGAGTATCTTTAGGTTGCTACTAAGAGAATATGACCGTTATCACGGACGTATTTTGTACGGAAATGAAGATATAAGAAATTATACTTTAGATGCTTTGTTGCAGCATATTGGATACGTACCTCAAGATCAATTCTTATTCTCAACAAGTATCAAAGAGAATATTCGCTTTGCAGATCCAGATTTGTCACAAGAAGAAGTTGAAAAAGCCGCAGAACTAACGGCAATTCATACCGACGTCATGGAAATGCCTGATGCGTATAATACCGTAGTTGGTGAACGCGGGGTTTCTTTATCTGGAGGTCAAAAACAGCGGATTGCAATTGCTCGTGCCTTAATTATTAAACCAGAATTATTGATTTTAGATGATGCCTTATCAGCGGTTGATGCTAAAACCGAAGAAAAGATATTATCTGCATTGAAAAAAGAGCGTTCTGAACAAACGACGATTATTGCTGCGCATCGAATTAGTAGTGTGATGCATGCAGATGAAATTATTGTGATTGATAATGGAGAAGTGATTGAAAGAGGAACGCATATTGATTTGCTGCTTCAAAATGGATGGTACAAAGAAATGTTTGACAGTCAACAACTTGAAAGAAAAATTGAAGGAGGTGCAGACTAATGGAACAGGAATCAGTGTGGTCAAAATCATTTACAACTAAAGAACAAATGACAATTTTAAAACGGATCATTAAGTTTGCTTCACCTTTTAAACTTCAATTTTCAGTTGGTATCCTATTTGGCGTTTTATTAGCCGTTACAAACATTCTTTTGCCAAGGATTCTTCAAGTTTTTATTGATGAGTATTTAGCAAAAGGAACGGCTACAAACCGAGTTATCGGTCTGTTTGCCTTACTTTATTTTGGTATGACGTTAGTAAAAATTATTTTTTGGTATCTGAACTTGTATCTCTATAATATGGCTTCTGAGAAGACTGTTGAAAACATCAGAAATGCGATCTTTAAAAAGCTACACACGTTAGGTATGCGTTTTTTTGATCAAACTCCTGCTGGTTCAATCGTTACGAGAGTGACAAATGATACAGAAACGATTAAAGAATTTTGGTCAGTATTTCTTACGATCCTACAAGGGATATTAGCTGTAACAACATCGCTTTTCGCTATGTTGTTATTAGATGTTAAGATTTCTCTTTGGATTGTTGCGTTGATTCCAGTGTTAGGAGTCGTTATTTGGTATTATCAAAAATATAGTTCTCGCTTGTATCGTAACATGAGAGAAAAATTAAGCCTGCTAAATTCAAAATTAGCAGAATCGGTTAATGGTATGAGTATTATTCAACAGTTCCGTCAAGAAAAAAGGTTGCAAAAAGAATTTGACGAAACCAATATGGACTATTACAAATTACGTTATGCCATGGTAAAAACGAATTCCATTTTACTGAGTCCAGTAATTGACTTTTTATACACGTTCTCTTTAATTATGATTTTGGGTTTCTTTGGATATGAGTCATTGAATGGTCCCGTTAGTGTTGGTGTGATTTATGCATTCACTTCTTATGCTCGTAATTTCTTTAATCCTATGACAAGCATGATGGATAGTTTAAGTATTTTTCAAGATGGAATTGTTTCTAGCAGCCGTGTTTTAGATGTGTTAGATAATGAAGAATACACACCGCAACAAAATGAGACGGCTGAAGCTAAAATTCAAGATGCTAAGATTGAATTTAGAAACGTGAGCTTTTCTTATGATGGAAAACACACTGTTTTAAATAATATTTCTTTCACTGCATTTCCAGGTCAAACGGTTGCTCTAGTTGGACACACTGGAAGTGGGAAAAGTTCTATTATCAATGTGATGATGCGTTTTTATGAATTCAATGAAGGAGAGATTTTGATTGATGATATTCCAATCAAAAACTATCGGATAGATGAATTAAGAAAGAAAATGGGATTAGTTTTACAAGATTCCTTTTTATTTTATGGGACAATCAAAGACAATATTCGTTTGAAAGATCCTTCTATCACAGATTTTCAAATAGAAGAAGCGGCTCGATTTGTTCAAGCGGATACTTTTATTGAAAAATTACCGAATCAATACGATTCTAAAGTGATTGAACGAGGAGCAAGTTATTCAACAGGACAAAAACAATTGATTTCTTTCGCGAGTACAATTGTGACAGATCCTAAAATTCTGATATTAGATGAAGCAACGGCAAATATAGATACAGAAACCGAAGCTTTGATTCAAGAGGGTCTGAAAAAAATGCGCAAAGGGCGAACAACGTTAGCTATTGCCCATCGTTTATCTACGATTCGCGATGCAGATTTAATACTTGTATTGGATCATGGTAAAATCGTCGAACGTGGTACACATGATCAGCTGATTCAACAAAATGGTATCTACTTTGATATGTATCAATTGCAAAATAATGGTATCCACTAAAAAAACAAAAAAAAGAAAAGTCAGCGACTTTTCTTTTTTTTGTTTATTTTTTGTACTCATATTTAAATGTAGGGTCTATCTCTAAGTCCAATTGATCAAAAGCTTGTTGGATTTGTTCGTCAATCAATTTCAAGTTTTCTTTTGTTAGTTTAACTGTGCGATCGATAATAATCGGATCTCCAAAACGAACGGTCACTTTTTTTCTTTTTAAAATCCCGCCTAATTTCAATGGTCCTTGATAAACAGCTGGAATAATGGGTACGCCGCTTAGTTTAGCAATCGTAGCTGCGCCTCCTTTTATTTCGTTTGAATGTCTGGTTCCAGTAGGGAAAATCATTAGACTTAAATCGCCTTTTTTTAAGATTTTTACAGGCGTTTTAATCGCGCTAGGTCCTGGATTAGCACGATCTACAGGAAAGGCGTTGGCATGTCTAATGATCCAACTAAGAATGGGATTTTTGAATAATTCTTTTTTTGCCATAAAAGTAAACGGTTTAGGACTAGCAGCTAAAGCTAGATAAACAGGATCAATATACGTTCTATGTGGTGCAACTAATATATAAGATGAATCAGTGGGGAGTTTGTCGCGGTTTTCATAATGAGCATTGCCATTTAGGATCGCTAATAAAAAGCGTAAAGTGGCTCTTAATAGTCTATAAAACAAAATAATTCAACCTCTTTTTCATTCAATTTTCTAGTGCATTTTTATACTAATAGTATGATTCATAACCCATATTTTAGCAAGTTATTTTTGAGTTACCCCATTTGGAATGAAGATTCAAAGAATTTTATGATAAAAACAAGCTGAAATCCTATAGTAGTAAAAGAAAAAATTTTCTTTTTTAGCCATAATGACGTACAATAGAGAGATAGAAAAAAACGTGCTTGAAAACAATTATTTTATGAAAAGCAAGAAAGTAGGGGAATGTTGAATGAAATGGAGTATACCAGAACGCGTTATTGAGCAGGGAAGACAATATGTTGCAGAGAAACGCGTCCTTTCAGTCAACTCGTTTTTAGATAAGAAAATATGGTCTGCAGAAGTTATGGGAAGCGACATTTTTCATGTTGAGTTAGATGGTTCTACAAAAGAGGATGATTTTTGTGAATGTCTATATTGGAAAAACCATGGCTATTGTAAACATACAGTTGCTGTTGAGTTGGAATTGAGAGATAGAAAAATTAGTCGGGTTATGACAGCCGAAAATGCTAAACAAGTCGCTGTGGATTCTCCAAATCCAGGTCAAGAGTTAACGGAGTCCTTTACTCGGATATTTTTAAATGAAAACAGAAAAAAAACAACGGTAACCAAACAAAAACAATCATTAAAATTAGAATATAGAATTGAAATCAAACCAATGACAACTGCGCTCATAAGATCTTCATTTGATGTGCTTGCTCTTAGCCTTAAAGCTGGAACAGATAAAATGTATATTGTAAAAGATTTACCGTTATTTTTAGAAAGTTTTATAAAAAAAGAAACTGTTGAATTGAAATCAGGTCAGGAAATTAATTTCAAAGATATTTCTATTGAACAAGAAGATAGTGAGATTTTAGCGAATTTGTATAAGCAACAGAGATCGATTCAATTAATTTCGGGCGAACACAAAGATGCTAAATCACTCTTAGCCAATAGCCGGTTCTTGATTTTAATGACCGCTTTAGCCGAAGCAACTATTCAAGATTTGCAAGATAGCGGAAATTTAAACTTTATTACAAAAACAAACACCTATAAGACGATGATGTTTGTGGAAGAAAAAATGCCTTTTTCTTTTGACATCTCTCAAAAAAATAGTACGGTCACTTTATCTATCACAGGGCTAGCAGATAGTCATTTAAAAGAATACGATTGGTTTGTGTCTGATAACGTTGTTTTCCAACCATCGCTAGAACAAATGCGTGCGTATCGTCCGTTGCAACAGTTTTTGCAACGGTATGAAGGCGATAATATCATTATAGAATCTGCTGATATGCCTGATTTCACTGCTTACGTTATGCCGTTACTCGTGAAGATAGGAACGGTCTCTATAGATGATCAATTGAAAGACTCTTTTGTACAAGAGCCCTTATTAACAGCTGTCTATTTTGAATACCGTAATGAAGCGGTACATGCTACCGTAGAGTTTAATTACAAACATATGATTTTATCTACAGATCCTACTAAAAATCAATTGCCAGAAGAAGGCGTCCAGATTATTAGAGATAGTGAAAAAGAAATGAAAATCATCAATCAATTAATCGGATTTGATTACCACCGAACTGAAACAAGTTATACGAAACGAATGGTTCGTGATGATGACTTTTATGCATTGTTTACGAAAGAAATTCCAACATTAGAACTGGATGCTACTGTTTATGTAGATGATTTATTGGACAGTATGTTTTTGAACCAAATAGATCCAGAAACCATTATTGATCTACAAAACGAAGGATCGTTTTTAGATGTTCGTTTCGATATCAAAGGAATCACACCTGAAGAAGTTGATGATGTGTTGAAAAGTTTAATCGAAAAGAGAGCTTTTCATAAATTTGATAATGGAACGATTCTTTCCTTGGAGTCAGAAAGTTTCAGACAAGTCAGTGATGTGTTAAATGAGTTGAGAGTCACTAAGAAATTTCAAAATGGTGGAGTTCAATTGCCTAGCTATCGCGGACTTGAATTAAATGAAAAGTTTTCAATGGATGAAAAAACTAAAGGAACCGTATCAAAGAAATTCAAGAATTTGATTCATGATTTGAACTTTCCAGAAGAATTTGAAGTTGATGTACCTAAATCGTTAAAAGCAGAGTTAAGACCGTATCAAAAAACAGGTTTCCAATGGTTGAAGATGTTGTCTAAATATGGATTTGGCGGTATTTTAGCGGATGATATGGGACTTGGGAAAACGATTCAAGTCATTACGTATATGTTGTCGGAAATAGAAGAAAAGGGCCAGAATGATCCTTTCCTAATTGTCGCTCCAGCGTCATTAATCTACAATTGGCACTTTGAAATTGAAAAATTTGCGCCTTCGATTGAAAGCATTGTCGTTTCAGGCACAGCTGAAGAAAGAATGCAGTTAATTGAAAATGTTAAACCAAACCAAGTATTGATTACGTCTTATCCTAGTTTTAGACAAGATGTCGTTCATTATAAGCAGTCTCCTTTTAGTACGTTGATTTTAGATGAGTCGCAAATGGTGAAAAATCATAATACCAAGACTTCTCAAGCGCTAAGAGACCTGACGATTAAAAAACGATTTGCGTTGAGTGGAACGCCGATAGAAAATAAAATAGAAGAATTATGGGCTATTTTCCAACTAATCATGCCTGGATTTTTCCCTTCAGTCAAAAAATTCAAAACACTTCCAAATGAACAAATTGCTAAAATGATTCGTCCGTTTGTATTAAGACGAATTAAGAAAGATGTTTTAAAAGAATTGCCTGATAAAATTGAAACGAATCTATACAGCCAAATGACTAAAGAACAAAAAACGGTCTACCTTGCTTACTTACAAAGAATTCAAGAAAGTGTCAATAGCATGAATGGAGCCGAATTTAAAAAGAACCGTATCGAGATTTTAGCTGGCTTGACACGTCTAAGACAGATTTGTTGTGATCCTAAATTATTCATAGATGATTATGAAGGCGACTCAGGAAAACTGGAGCAATTAAAAGAAACAGTTCAAACTGCAAGAGAAAATGGCAGACGCATCTTGATTTTTTCTCAATTCACGTCAATGCTTGCTATCATTGAAAAAGAATTAGCGCAACAAAGTGTTGAAACATTCTATTTAAGCGGTCAAACGAAACCGAAAGAACGAATTGAAATGGTTAATCGATTTAACGCAGGAGAAAAAGAAGTCTTTCTTATTTCGCTTAAGGCTGGTGGGACTGGTCTAAATCTTACGGGTGCAGACATGGTTATCCTTTATGATTTATGGTGGAATCCGGCAGTTGAAGAACAAGCAGCAGGTAGAGCACATAGAATTGGACAGAAAAAAGTTGTTCAAGTATTGCGCTTAATTGCAGAAGGAACCATTGAAGAAAAAATCGACCAATTGCAACAAGAGAAAAAAGCCTTGTTTGATCAAATTATTACTGAAGATGGCTCTATCCAAAGAGAAGGAAGTCAATTATCAGAAGATGACATTCGTGAGATTTTGAGTATAGGAATGTAATAAGGAATAAAAAACGTGAGTTAGGCTTGATATTTTCAAATAGATAATATATAATTATTAACGGTGCTAAAAGCACTGAAAATTATTTCACACTTCAAAGGATGTAAAGGACGGTGCTTGATTATTCAAGTCTCCTTACAGTTGAATTTGAAGGAGGAAAATAAAAAACCAATGGAGGAAACATATTATGGCAGTAATTTCAATGAAACAATTGCTTGAAGCAGGAGTTCATTTTGGTCACCAAACACGTCGTTGGAACCCAAAAATGAAACGTTATATCTTTACAGAAAGAAACGGTATCTACATCATCGACTTACAAAAAACTGTTAAGTTAGCTGATACAGCATACAACTACATGAAAGAAGTATCTGAAAACGGCGGAATCGCTTTATTCGTAGGTACTAAAAAACAAGCACAAGAAGCTATCAAAGATGAAGCAACTCGTGCTGGACAATACTTTGTAAACCACCGTTGGTTAGGTGGAACATTGACAAACTGGGATACTATCCAAAAACGTATCAAACGTTTGAAAGCTATCAACAAAATGGAAGAAGACGGAACTTTTGATGTCCTTCCTAAAAAAGAAGTTGGGATTTTAATCAAACAACGTGACCGTCTTGAAAAATTCTTAGGTGGTA
>NZ_ABHH01000019.1:0-45749 GCF_000171855.1 Carnobacterium sp. AT7
ATGGCCTGCCAACGGCTGAAAATAAAGAAACAAGCCAGCTAGAAGAACCGCATCATCCACACGAACATAGCCATGTAGAAAGCAATGTGAAGAAGACCATTAGTCGGTTAGTCATTTCTTTGGTGTTGTTATTAGTGGCAAATTTTGTTCCTATGAATGAACTGTTATCCTTAGGATTGTTTGTAGTTGCCTATCTTGTAGCAGGATACGATGTAGTCTGGAGAGCCATCAAAAATATGTTTAATGGCCAACTATTTGATGAAAACTTTTTGATGACTATCGCTACGATAAGTGCTTTTTATATTCAGGAATATCCAGAAGCGGTAGCTGTTATGCTATTTTATCAAGTAGGAGAAATTTTTCAAGGTGTTGCGGTCAATAGATCCAGGAGGTCAATCGCTGATTTAATGGATATAAGACCTGATTATGCGAATCTAAAGCTAGCCGATGGCAATACAAAAAGTGTGGCACCAGACACGATTAGAGTTGGCGACACAATTGTCATACGACCAGGTGAAAAAGTTCCTCTAGATGGGAAGATTATTACTGGAATCTCTTCAATGGACACTTCAGCGTTAACTGGTGAATCAGTTCCTAGAAGTGTGACAGTAAAAGACAGTGTGTTGAGTGGATTTATTAATAAAAATGGTCTAATTGAAGTGGAAGTTGAGAAACTCTTTTCTGAATCAACGGTTACAAAAATCCTTGATTTAGTAGAAAATGCAAGCAGTCGAAAGGCACCTACAGAAAACTTTATTACTAAGTTTGCGCGCTACTATACGCCAGCTGTTGTTATTATGGCTTTAGTGCTAGCGATTGTTCCGCCATTAGTTTTTCCAGGAGCTACATTTAATGAATGGATTTATCGAGCAAGCATCTTCCTTGTTATTTCTTGTCCATGTGCATTGGTTGTGTCGATTCCAGTTGGTTTTTTTGGTGGGATTGGATCAGCTTCACAAAAAGGGATCTTGGTTAAAGGAAGTAACTTCTTAGAAGGATTGAATGATATTAAATACGTTATTATGGATAAAACTGGAACGTTAACAAAGGGTAGATTTGAAATTACAGATATTGAACCCGAAAACGGTTGGGATAAACAACAGTTATTAGAGTTGGCCGCATACGCTGAGACACATTCTTCACATCCGATTGCTGAATCGATTAAAGAAAAATATAAAGAAAAAATTGATGAGAACCGCATTACAGAATACAATGAGATATCTGGTCATGGTATTCAAGTGAAAGTTGACGGAAAAGAAGTATTAGCAGGAAATGCTAAATTGATGCAAGAGTTCAATATTTCATTTAGGGATTCAAAAGAAATTGGAACCATTATTTACCTAGCTGTTGCTAAAAAGTATGTTGGTCATATTTTGATTGCAGACGCAATTAAGGAAGACGCTGCAGCAGGAATAGCGTTAATGAAAGAGAAAGGTGTAGAGCACGTTATTATGCTAACCGGAGACTCGAAAGCCGTGGGAGAAGCCGTGGCTAAGAAGTTAGGTATTGACGAGTTCTACGCAGAGCTTCTGCCTCAAGACAAAGTAGAGAAAATGGAAGAAATTATGGCGCGTAAAGGACCAAAAGAAAAAGTCGCTTTTGTCGGTGATGGAATCAATGATACTCCAGTATTAGCACGTTCAGATATAGGAATTGCAATGGGAGGATTAGGTTCAGACGCAGCAATTGAAGCGGCAGATATCGTTATAATGGACGATAAACCATCTAAAATTGGAACAGTTATGCAAGTCGCAAAAGATACTAGAAGAATTGTATGGCAAAATATCATTCTAGCACTTGCAGTAAAGGGCTTTTTCTTAATTCTAGGTGCAGTGGGTATTGCAACAATGTGGGAAGCCGTTTTTGCAGATGTTGGTGTAACGGTTATCGCCGTCCTAAATGCTATGCGCGTATTAAAAAAATAAATAACATCAACTAAGAACCACAAAATAGAAATCATCTATGTATTTCTTTATACTAGAGACAGAAACGGGATATAAGAAACGACAATACAGGATAGCACGTATTGCATAATGAGGAGATGGAAAAATAGTGAGATTAAGTGTCTTAGATCAAGCACCGATAACAAGTGGAAATACGGCTGCAGAAGCATTATTGAAAGCAGAAGAATTGGCTATTTTAGCAGATGAATTAGGGTATACACGTATGTGGATGGCAGAACACCATGGAACAAATGGTTATGCAAGTTCGGCTCCTGAGATCACCGCAGCACATTTAGCAGCAAAAACAAAAAATATTCGAATCGGTACGGGTGGCATTATGATGATGCATTATTCGCCATTGAAATTAGCTGAGGTGTTTAAAACGTTAAGTGCTTTTGCACCAGGAAGAATTGATTTTGGGGTAGGCCGTGCTCCAGGTGGCGACAATAATTCGATTTACGCTTTATCAGAAGGTCGTCAGCCGATGTTGGATAATATGTATGAAAAATTTGATACAGCATTAAAATTAATCAATGATGAAGTACCTGAAGATCGATTGTATAATCGAACAATTGCTACTCCTTCGCATATCCAATTGCCTGAATCTTGGTTGTTAGGATCAAGTGGAAGTAGTGCACGAAAAGCAGCTCAAATGGGAGTAGGGTATTCATTTGCTCAATTCTTTATGGGTGGAATGACAAAAGATATTTTTGATGAATATAGAGTCAATTTTCAACCATCTGCCTTTATGGAAAAATCGACTATCAATGTTGCTTACTTGGTCACAACGGCTGAGACAAGAGATGAAGCTGAATATGAAGCTAAGCCGCAAGATATCGCCCGTTTATTAATGGGGAAAGGCCGTATGGGACAATTAATGACGCCTGAAGAAGCGCAAAATTACCCACTGACTGAAATTGATAAATTGACGATTCAACAAGGACGCAAATTGCATCTAGTTGGTCCTCCAAAAGAAATTGCTGAAAAGTTATTGGAAGATCAAGCACAATTTGGGTTTGACGAAGCTATGATTTGCAGTATTCCTCATTCACAAGAAAAACGTTTAGCTGTTTATCGTTTATTAGCAAAGGAACTACTAAACTAACCATTAGAAAAACTAGTATTTTTAGATAAGTATAAAAATAGTTAAAACCTCAAACCGATGAGTTTAATCATTCATTGGTTTGAGGTTTTTGTTTATTTTAATAAATAAATGAGAAAGATGATAGTTTTTTAATCTTTTGAAAATCAATCAAATGAAGGGTTTTTGTTGTGTTTTGTGTTTATTTCTACTAAAATCGTGTGAGGATATATCACATGAAAAAGATATATGTTAATTGATTTCTCATAAACGAGTATCTATACTATTATTTTAAGCAGGAAGAAAACCTCACCTGTCTAAAAAATCTAACCTAATGACTAAAATGTTTTTGCAAAGGAGATGAGGAAAAGTTGATTAAGTTACAGAATGTAAATAAATATTTCGGCGACCACCATGTATTAAAAGATATTAATTTAGAGGTGGCAGAGGGGGAAAAGCTTGTTATCATAGGACCTTCTGGTTCTGGGAAAAGTACAACAGTCAGATGTATGAATTTTCTTGAAGAACCAACATCGGGAGAAGTTTATATAGAAGGAAACCAACTAACAGCAAAAAATAAATTAGAAATGGTGCGAAATTCTTCTGCAATGGTTTTTCAACAGTTTAACCTCTATCCGCATATGACAGTGTTAGGAAACCTAACAATTGGACCGATGAAATTACAAAACAAATCAAAAAAAGAAGCAGAAGAAATTGCTTATCGGTATTTAGATATCGTAGGGTTACGAGAAAAAGCAACAGCGTATCCTTCAACGCTCTCTGGAGGACAACAACAAAGAGTCGCTATTGCGAGATCTCTTTGTTCTGAAAAAAAAATAATTTTATTTGACGAGCCCACTTCTGCTTTAGACCCTGAGACAGTTCAAGAAGTGTTGGACGTCATGATTAAGTTATCTAGTATGAATATCACAATGGTTGTTGTGACACATGAAATGGGTTTTGCTAAACAAGTAGCGGATCGTGTGATTTTCATGGACGACGGGGCCATTCTTGAAGTGGGGCCACCAGAACATTTCTTTGAAAATCCCACTCATGAACGAACTAAAGAATTTTTAAGCAAAATTTTAAGATAAAAAAATGGAATTTACTTAGGAGGAAAAGAAATGAAAAAGAGAAATTTATTAGCGACAGTGGTTTTGTCTAGTGTGTTATTTTTAGGAGCTTGTTCCTCAGATGATGATGCAACAAAAGCAGGAACTACAAATAATTCAGATCAAGTAACGGTTGAATCAATCAAAGAAGCAGGAGTATTAAAAGTTGGTGTCAAAGAAGATGTTCCAAATTTTGGCTTGAAAAATACGGATACAGGTGAAATAGAAGGATTTGAAATCGATATTGCTAAAAAGTTAGCGGAAGAGATATTAGGTGATCCAGATGCTATTGAATTGACACCCGTTACAGCTAAAACGCGCGGTCCGTTACTAGACAACGGCGAAGTAGATATGATTATTGCTACTTTTACGGTAACAGAAGAGCGTAAAGAGACCTATAACTTCACGGATGCGTATTATGAAGATGCAGTTGGTCTATTAGTGAAGAAAGATAAAAATTATGAAGGATTAAAAGATATGGATGGAGCAACTATTGGTGTATCACAAAGTTCTACCACAGCAGAAGCTATTGAAGCAGAAGCTGAAAAATACGATATCGCAATCGATTTTTCAGAATACGCAACTTATCCTGAAATCAAAGCAGCTTTGGATTCAGGGCGTGTAGATGCATTTAGTGTAGACAGATCTATTTTAGCTGGATACTTAGATGACTCAACTGAGATTTTATCAGATCGTTTTGCGACGCAAGATTATGGAATTGCAACGAAGAAAACGAACACGGAATTAGCAGACTACACAAATGATTTAATCACAACATGGGGAGAAGATGGCACTCTTGATGGATTGGTTTCAGAGTGGGGATTGAGTGAATAATGAAAAGTACGAATCCATTTGCTCTTTGGAGATGGGAGGATCTTTTTCAAAATTTTGATCACTTTGGTTCTGGATTTTTAAGAACACTCCAAGTAGCTATTTTAGCATTAGCACTGTCATTGGTGATTGGCGTCATTATAGGCATCTTGTCCACTGCACAAAATGTGATTTTACGTTCAATAGCAAGAGTATATGTGGAGATTTTCCAAAATATCCCACTAGTTATCCAGATTTTCTTTATGTATAACGGATTGGCAATGGCTGGTTTGGTGTTGAGCGAGTTTATGATTGGGGTAATAGGTGTTGGATTGTATCATGGAGCTTATATTGGAGAAGTGGTGCGTGCAGGCATACTATCTATTCCAAAAGGCCAGCAAGAAGCCGCATACTCGCAAGGTTTTAATTACACTCAGACCATGCGCTACGTCATATTGCCACAAATGGTAAAGAGTATTCTGCCACCATTGACGAATCAAGCGGTAAACTTAATCAAGAACACATCCGTGCTAGCAATCATTGCTGGAGCAGACTTAATGTATGCAGCTGATTCTTATGCTTCATCTAGTTTGAATTATGGAACATCTTATGTGGTTGCGGGATTGCTTTACTTCATGTTGTGTTTCCCATTGGCTACATTCTCAAGAAAATATGAAGAAAAACTAAAGAAAAATGATGCTATGGTAGTGGATATTCCGGAGGTGATGGAATGATAGAATCCATACAAACCGTTTTTACGCAGCCAAACCTGTTGTTTTTATTAGATGGATTAAGGACTAGTTTAGTAATTTCTTTATGCGTGATTATTCTTTCAATACTATTAGGAACCCTTTTAGGATTGGTTAGAAATTACGAAAAAAAAATTCTTGGCAAATTTGCTAGTTTTTACATTGAATTGTTTCGCAATACGCCCTTACTTTTATGGATGCTAGGTTGTGCATTTCTGATTCCAGGAAGTACGATTTTAGTAAAAGGCTCACTAGCTTTATTTTTATATACAGCAGCCGTAGTAGCAGAAATTGTACGTGGAGGATTAAACGCTATACCTAAAGGACAATTCGAAGCAGCTCATTCTCAAGGTTTTTCTTTTTTTCAAACCTTACTTTACATTATCTTGCCGCAAACGTTCAAAAAAATCATTCCTTCTTTATTGTCACAAGTCATTACAACTATTAAAGACACATCTTTTCTTGCTGGTTTAGGAATAATGGAGTTTACGCGAAGCGGCCAAGTTATTTTAGGAAAAGTCACAAAAACTTCAGAAGTCTTTTTAATTTATGGTTTCTTAGCAGTGGTTTATTTTATAATTTGTTTTACTTTATCTGTTTTAGTCAGAAATTGGCATGAAAAAAATTCTGGTAATGTATAAATTGTTAATATAAGCGAAAATAAATCGATTTGATTGCTTGTAGTAAGGTTAGCGATCATGCTGTGTTTTGGCTTAAGACCATCCCAGTACTTTTAAAAGCAAATTCGTCTATTCTGCAAGAATTTATAGAAGTGTCCATGCTATTTCATAAAAAAATAGAGTTTACTCATTAAGAGTAGACTCTATTTTTTCGCTATTTAGTTGGAATAATTTTAAAAATCCTCTCCAAATAAATCTAAATCGGTCTGTTGCGGAGCAAGATTTTCGAAAGTAAGATGCAATTTTTTTTGCAATTGTTTTGCATTTTTAGCGGCGTGTCCACCAGAATTATTGTTAAAAATAACTGCGACTTCTTTTGAATCTTTTTCTAATTGGCGAACAAGTGCTGCGAATTCATCTAACTCGTCTGAAGTGTAATTGTATAGAGTCCTTTTTTTACGCCAATCAGGTCCGCTAGCATCTAACCAACCTTCATAATTCCGACCATGCAAGCGAACGAGCGTTAATGCTGCATGTGTTCCTTTGGTAATTAAAGGAACACTGTTTCCAGGAGTTTGAGGTTGATCAACAACAGTATGAATGAACTTTTCTTCCGTTAAAAAGAGAAGTGTATTTTCTTTATTCGTCTCACTAAACCAACTAGAATGACGGAATTCAATAGCAACGGGCAATTCTCCCATAAATAGGCGAATTTTTCTTAAATACTGAACGTGTTCTTTCGTACAATCAAAATAAGGCGGAAATTGAAATAAAAAAGCCTTGATTCGATTGGCTGTGATCATTGGTTCGAAAACAGCAATATAATGTTCAAACATTTGCTCTTCAGCTGGGAAAAAATTCAACCAATCTTTGTGCAAAGTCATTGCTTGAAAAGCCTTTGGGACAAATTGAAAAGTAGCAGGTGTTTTTTCCATCCAGGTCAGAATATTTTTAACAGGAGGAATAGCATAAAAGCTAGTATCTAATTCTACAAATGGAAAGTGCGAACTATAGTTTTCCAATCGTTTAGTAGTTTGGATGGTCAATAAGTCGTGATCAGACCAACCTGTTAAACCGATAGAAATCATTAGGATTCCTTCTTTCTTGAATAGTGAATAACTAGCCTTATTGTACCGCAACCGTTATTATTAAAGAAAGTGAAAGGTTGCAACTAAATCTTGGCCTTTAAGACAGCAAAATGAAAAAATAACAGTTGAATTGTTTCACGCGAAACAATTTGTTTCACTAATCTCTTCAGCAATAAAATAAAATATTATTTTAAGTAAAAAAATTAAAGGAGCCATTGAGATGTATAAACTTGTATTTTTTGATATTGATGGAACGCTATTGACAGAGAGAAAAAAAATTCCAAATTCTGCTAGAAAAGCTATTCAAGATTTAAAAAAGAAGGGTATTACACCGGTCATTGCAACGGGAAGGGCACCTTTTAGAATTGATGAAATTTTGAAAGAGTTAGATATTCAAACACACATTACATTAAATGGACAATATGTAGTATATGAAGGAGAAGTTATCCATCACAATCAATTATCAGTAGATTCTGTTAAACGATTGGCGCTCGCAGCAGAAACAAATAAGCAACGAATTGCATTTTGTGGGAGTGATGAGATATTAGGCACGTCGCTTGTTACATTTGGACAAAAAGGGTTATTAAAGAAAATGATTCAGCGAGTTCCTATAGCTCCTCCCAAAAAAGTGATGAAATTGGTTACACGTTATATTGGTTCTTCTAAAAAAGTAAAGCCAGTTTTGCCGCATTACTATGAAAATCGTGTTATTTATCAGTGTATTATTCATACAACAGAAGAATATGATGACTTTTATCAAGAAGCTTTCCCAGATTGTCATTTCACAAGATGGAATCCTTATTCAGTAGATGTAATCTCGAAAGGAATGTCTAAAGCAGTAGGAATCGAAAAGTTGATTGATCATATGGGAATCGATGTTAGCGAAACGGCTGCATTTGGAGATGGATTGAATGACATCGAAATGCTGCAAGCAGTTGGTATGGGCGTTGCTATGGAAAATGGTCGTAGTGAATTGAAACAAATTGCAGATGCAATTACAGCTTCTCCAGAGAACAACGGTATTTTAAAAGGTTTGCAAAAAATGAATTTATTGCCTTAAGAAGTCTTAAAGATAGTAGGTGAAAGTTTGTTTAAGAAGTGATAAATCGTTCGGATTTTCCTATTTCTGGTCGTTTTCTGTGGTATACTATTTCAGAAAGCTTTTGAGGAAAATCAACTTAAATAAAAAAGCACCCTACTCATTTGTTGCCTAAACGCACCTTCTTTTCTAAAAGATTGTTTGATAGAGGGTTAGAATAGAGTAGCTAAACCTACTAAGGAGGCACCTAAAGTGACTGAGAAAAAAACATTTTATATTACAACACCTATTTATTACCCAAGTGGAAAATTGCATATTGGAAATGCCTATTCAACGATTGCGTGTGATGTTATGGCACGGTATAAAAGAATGCAAGACTTTGACGTTTTCTATTTGACAGGTAGTGATGAACATGGTCAAAAAATTGAAAACAAAGCACAAGAATTAAATATTACGCCGCAAGAATATGTGGATGAAATGGCTAAAGGTATGCAAAATTTATGGGAGTTACTGGAAATCAGTAATGATAAGTTTATTCGTACGACTGACCCTATCCATGAGAAAGTTGTAGCAGATATTTTTGAACGCTTTTTAGCTCAAGGCGATATTTACCTTGATGAATATGAAGGTTGGTATTCTGTTCCAGATGAAACGTTCTATACCGAAACGCAGTTAGTTGATGTTGAACGAGATGCTGAAGGCACAATTATTGGTGGAAAGTCACCAGATAGTGGACATCCAGTCGAGCTGATTAAAGAAGAGTCTTATTTCTTTAGAATGAGTAAATATGCGGATCGTTTATTGGCTTATTATAATGAACATCCAGATTTTATTCAGCCGGAATCACGTAAAAACGAAATGATCAATAATTTTATCAAACCAGGTTTGGAAGATCTAGCTGTCTCACGTACAACATTTACTTGGGGAGTTAAAGTACCTAGCAATCCTAAACACGTTATTTATGTGTGGATTGATGCGTTGGCAAATTACATTACGGCATTGGGTTATGGAACAGATGATACATCATTATTTGATAAATTCTGGCCAGCAGATGTGCATATGGTAGGAAAAGAAATCGTTCGTTTCCATACAATTTATTGGCCGATTATGTTAATGGCATTAGATTTGCCATTGCCTAAAAAAATATTTGGCCACGGCTGGTTATTGATGAAAGAAGGTAAAATGTCTAAATCCAAAGGAAATGTTGTCTATCCAGAAATGCTAGTAGAGCAATATGGGTTAGATGCTTTACGTTATTACTTGATGCGTGAAGTGACTTTTGGTAGCGATGGAGTGTTTACTCCGGAAGACTTTGTGTCTCGTGTGAATTACGACTTAGCAAATGATTTAGGAAACTTGTTGAATCGTACCATTGCGATGATCAATAAATACTTTGATGGAAAAGTTCCAGACTATACTGGTAATGTTACGGAATTTGATGCGGTTCTAAAAGAAACAGCAGAAAAAGTTTGTACAAATTACCAAGAAGAAATGGAAAATATGCAATTTAGTAGTGCGCTAAGCCATGTTTGGGTATTGATTTCGCGTGCCAATAAATACATTGATGAAACAGCTCCATGGAAATTAGCAAAAGAAGAAGATCAAAAAAACGAGTTGGCTAGTGTGATGGTTCATTTAGCAGAAACGCTTCGTATTTCGGCTATTTTATTGCAACCGTTCTTAACTCACGCCCCTAAAGAGGTTTTTGCTCAATTAGGAGTTGAAGGAGAATTTGCTGGTGACTGGTCAACTATCCAGTTTGGTTCCTTCCCTACAAATACTACGGTAATCAAAAAAGGGACACCTATATTTCCACGTTTAGATATAGATGCAGAAGTTGCTTATATCAAAGAGCAAATGGCAAATGTTTCTGGCAATTCAACAGAAGAGTTTACTGAAGTGGAAGCCGAGTGGGATCCTTCAGAGACAACTTTAGTTTCAACAAAAGAAAAACAAATCAAATATGAAGATTTTGATAAAGTTGAATTGAAAGTTGCTGAAGTAATAGACTGTCAAAAAGTCGAAGGAGCAGATAAACTTTTGAAATTCCGTTTAGATGCAGGAGATGAAGGTCATCGCCAAATTCTTTCCGGTATTGCAGAATGGTATCCAAATCCAGAAGCTTTAATCGGAAAAAAAGTTGTGATTGTTGCGAACTTGAAACCACGTAAAATGCGTGGAGAAATTAGTCAAGGAATGATCTTATCAGCTGAAAAAGATGGTAAATTGCAAATCATTGAAGCGCCAACAGAAGCTCCAAATGGATCTGAAGTTGCTTAAAATCTTATAAAACGAATACCCTGCTGGAAACTCATTTAGCAGGGTGTTTCTGTAAATGCAAAAAAAGAAAGGATGTTACGATGTTATTTGATACACATACGCATGTGAATGCGGAGGAATTTGACAATGAAGTTCCAGAAACTGTGCAGCGTGCACTAGAAAATGATGTCACTAGGATGGCCGTTGTCGGCTTTGACACTGAAACAATTGAAAAATCTTTAGCTTTGAGCAAAGAATATAAAGAAATCTATAGCATTATTGGTTGGCACCCTACTGAAAGTTATTTGTACACGGAAGAAATTGAAGAAAAGCTCTACCATCAATTGCAATTGCCAAAAGTTGTGACGATGGGAGAAATGGGCTTGGATTATCATTGGGATACTTCTCCTAAAGATGTTCAAAAAGATGTTTTTCATAGACAAATTCAAATTGCTAAAGAGTTGAAGATGCCCATCAGTATACACATGAGAGATTCGATTGAAGATACTTATCAGTTGATGAAAAAAGAACACGTTGAAGATATTGGTGGCATTATGCACAGCTTTAGCGGGGATACATTGTGGATGGAACGATTCTTAGACTTGGGAATGCATATTTCTGTAAGTGGAGTCATCACTTTTAAAAATGCTCCTGAGGTAAGAGAGGTAGCTAAAGCTGTTCCTTTTGATAAACTGTTGATTGAAACAGATGCGCCTTACTTGGCTCCAATGCCTTTCAGAGGAAAACGCAATGAACCCGCATATGTTAAATATGTAGCAGAAGAAGTAGCTAAGCAAAGAGGCGTAAGTTACGAAGAAGTAGCTAAACAAACGATGCAGAATGCCAATCGCTTATTTAGGTTAGTTTAATGGAAAAAATAAAAGAAATTATTGTAGTTGAAGGCCGCGATGATACAAGACGTATTTTGGAATCAGTTGAAGCAGATACTATTGAAACAAATGGATCAGCGATTGATGAAGAGACGTTAAAATTGATTCAAAAAGCTCATGAAACAAGAGGCGTTATTGTGTTCACGGATCCTGATTTTCCAGGTGAAAAAATCCGTAAAATTATTTCGCAAGCCATCCCTGGAGTTAAACATGCTTTTCTAACAAGAGCTGAAGCAAAATCAAAAGGGAAAGGCAGTTTGGGGATTGAGCATGCTTCTCCAGATGCGATACGTGCAGCGTTAGCAAAATGCTATACAGAAACGATTGCTAAAGAGTCTTTAATATCAAAAGAATTGCTAATGGATGCTGGCTTAATCATGGGGCATTCTGCTCGAAAGAGACGAATAAAATTGGGTGAAAAGCTCAATATTGGTTACACTAACGGAAAACAACTTCAAAAGAGATTGCAAATGTTTCAAATCTCTCCTGAAGAAGTTGTGACAGTGATGCATCAAATTTTGGAGGAAGAAAATGACGAATCGTAAAGATATAGCAACCCCATCGAGAACAAAAGAAATAATGGAAAAGTATGGTTTTTCAGTAAAGAAAAGTTTAGGACAGAATTTTATTGTAGATCCTAACATTTTAAGTAACATTGTAGCCGCTTCTGATATTGATAAAAATACAAATGTCATTGAAGTAGGTCCTGGAATAGGAGCTTTAACGGAACATCTTGCAAGAGCAAGTAAAGAAGTAATTGCTTTTGAAATAGATAACCGTTTATTGCCAGTTTTAGCAGATACTTTAAGCCCGTATGATAATATTTCTGTTGTTCATAGCGATGTATTGAAAGTTAATTTACAAGAAAGCTTACCTGAAATGATTGATTTAGATGAACCATTAGTTGTTGTGGCTAACTTGCCATACTACATTACCACACCTATTATTATGCATTTCTTAGAAACACCTGTTCGAATCGATGGATTAACAATCATGATGCAAAAAGAAGTAGCAGAACGAATAACAGCTGCTCCAGGAAGTAAAGCATATGGATCTTTATCTATTGCTATTCAATATTACATGGAAGCAGAAGTGGCTTTTATTGTTCCTAAGACAGTCTTTATCCCGCAACCAAATGTTGATTCAGCCATTATTAAATTAACGAGAAGAGCTACACCAAGTGTAACCGTCAATAATGAGAAATCCTTTTTTGCGCTTGTACGTTCGGCTTTTGTACAAAGACGTAAAACGCTTTGGAACAATTTGTTAATCAGATATGGTAAAGAAGATGAAACGAGAGAAAAATTAATACAAGCCTTAGAAGCGGCAAATATTGATCCTAAACGTCGCGGAGAAACCTTGAGTTTAGCAGAATTTGCTCTTTTATCAGATGCAATTGACGAAATTGTATTAGAAAAAGATTAGTTCTTTTTCTAATACAAGCTTGTATATCAGCAATAGCAAGACATTAAAAAAATGTAATATGAGAGAATTATTATTTGTGCATAAGGTTTTCATATGGTATACTTGTAAAATTTTGGTCAGTATGATATAATGGTATCAGACGAGTGAGGTGAATCTGATGCCAAGTACATTAGCAGACATTAAAGAAAGCTTAGATGATCATTTAGGTAAGAAGATTATGTTGACCGCGCAAGCTGGTCGTAAGAAAAAAACCGAACGTAAAGGTATATTAGCCGACACATATCATTCAGTATTTGTGGTTGAGCTAGACCAAGATGAAAACGCATTTGAACGTGTTTCATATAGTTATACAGATGTTTTAACTCAATCTGTAGAAATTGAATTTATTGGAGAAGAAAAACGCCAATTAGCTTAAAATCGTAAAATTTAAATAGAATAGAACTAATTTTAACGAGCCATTATAAGCTCGTTTTTTTTGTATAGATTAAACTGCATTCTTTGGAGGCTAGCTATTGGAAATGGGGCATATTCATCATATTGAACTAAATGTTTCTAATTTAGAAAAATCAATAGAATTTTGGGGATGGTTTCTAGAGGAGTTGGGTTATCAACCGTTCCAGAATTGGGATGAAGGGAAAAGTTGGAGAAAAGATGAAACTTATCTTGTTTTTGTTCAAACAAAAGATAGATTTCTTTTAGAAGGTTACCATAGAGGGCATATAGGATTGAATCATTTAGCCTTTCAGGCCGGTTCTAAACAACAAGTAGACAGTCTGACAAAACAACTGCAAGACAGAGGTATTGAAATTCTTTATCAAAATCGACATCCATTTGCTGGTGGAGAGCAGCATTATGCCGTTTTTTTCGAAGATCCTGATAGAATTAAAGTTGAATTGATAGCTCCACGTACATAAAGAGAACAGGTCTAGGACATTTTTTGTCTAGGCCTTTTCTTATTGAAACTACTGAAAAGAAGTCTTTTATTTTGAATAGTGCGAACTTAAAGCCATTAAATCCTACTTTTTATAACATTTAAGTTAAATTATGCCGTTCTTGCTTTTCAAATCTTTTTTTTTAGGCTAGTATGTTTTACAGACAATAAAAAAATATAACAGAAAGGAGTGAAGGATAAATGGAGATAATAGAAAAGGCACCAGCTAAAATTAATTTATGTTTGGATGTTTTGCATAAGAGAGATGATGGTTACCATGAAATGCAGATGGTAATGACTTCAGTTGATTTAGCAGATCGCATAGTGCTAAAAACAATTGAAGAAGATCAGATCGTTATTCATTCAACTAATGGTTTTCTACCACTGGATCAACGCAATCATGCGTACAAGGCTGCAAAACTTTTGAAAGATACCTATCAAATTGAAAAAGGCGTCGATATTAGTATTGAAAAGAATATTCCAATCGCTGCCGGTTTAGCTGGTGGTAGCAGTGATGCGGCTGCTACTTTAAGAGGACTTAATCGTTTATGGCATTTAAACTTGAGCAATGATGAATTAGCTCTTCTAGGTGAGAAAATCGGTTCGGATGTTCCTTATTGTGTTTATGGTGGAACAGCATATGCAACAGGTCGCGGAGAAAAAATACAGCAAATTGAGGCTCCGCCACAATGTTGGGTAGTTTTGGTTAAGCCTAAAAAAGGTATTTCAACATGGACTGTTTTTGAAAATCTTTCATTTGATCAGTTAGTTCATCCGGAAACAGACAAAATGTTAACAGCTATTCAAGAAAAGGATTACGTTCAAATGGCTGACAGTACGGGTAATGCTTTAGAAACCGTTTCTGCTATAAAACAACCGGATATTAATCATATCAAAAAAAAGATGCTTCAATTTGGAGCAGACGCTGCTTTAATGAGTGGAAGTGGCCCAACAGTGTATGCTTTATGTAAGAAATATTCAAAAGCTCAGCGTGTGTATAATGGTTTGAAAGGATTTTGTAATGAAGTTTACTTGGTACGAACGCTTAAGTAAACTGGAAATTAGTCATATAGATAGGGTTGAGGCATTAGTCTCAACCCTATCTGTATATCCTATTGTTTATTCTAGAACGTTATTTTTCTTGACGCATAAAGTAGATAATGATAAGCTACATAAGGAATTTTAAATAGTAATGGTTACGATTTAGGTAAAATAATAATTAAATAAAAAAAACAAATAAACAAAAGGAGGTATAAGCTCAATGAACAGAAAAAAAAGAATTGGATTAGCGTTATTGTTCTCTATCTTGCTTATAGTAGTAGGATGTGGGAGTCAAGAAGATGCTCAACCGAAATCAGATAAACTAACTGTTGTAACAACATTCTATCCGATGTATGATTTTACGAAAAATGTTGCAGGAGACAATGCAGATGTAACTTTATTGTTAGAAGCAGGTACAGATACGCATGGTTATGAACCCAGTGCGAAAGAAGTTGCGGCAATTTCAGAAGCAGATGTTTTTATTTACAATAGTGAGGAAATGGAAGTTTGGGTTTCAAGCGTTTTAGAAAGTATTGATACAGAAAATACGGTTGTAGTAAATGCTAGCGAAGGAATTTCATTATTGGAGTCAACAGAAGAACATAGTGAGCATGAAGCAGCAGGAGATGATCATGAGGTTGATCCTCATATTTGGTTAGATCCTATACTTGCTAAAGAAGAAGTTAATAATATTAAAGCAGGGTTGATTGCTGCTGATCAAGAAAACGAAGAAACATATGAAACAAATGCAACGGCGTACACTGAAAAATTAGAAACACTGAATCAAGAATTTGAAACAGCATTTAAAGGAGCAACTAAGCGTACTTTTGTGACACAACATGCTGCTTTTGCCTATTTAGCAAACAGATATGACTTGGAACAAGTTTCAATTGCGGGCATTTCAACTGAAGAGAACCTAGCCCAGCTAAATTAGCTGAGTTACAGATTATGTAAAGAGAACGATATAAAGTATATTTATTATGCAGAACATCTTCTAGTAAAATTGCAGAAACACTAGCTAATGAGACAGATGCAGAATTAGAAGTTTTAAATCCAATTGAAGGAATTACGACAGAAGATCAAGAAAAGGGAATCGATTATATTCAATTAATGAAAAATAATCTAGCCGCTCTAGAAAAAAGTATTCAATAATTAATGAAATAGGAGTAGGAGCAATAACTTCTGCCTATATGTAAAAGAAAGAAGGGATAACGATGCATTACGTTGAAGTGAAGGATTTATCTTTTTATTATGACGAAGAGCCCGTACTGGAAAATATTTCTTTCACAGTTGACCCAGGCGAGTTTGTTATGCTGACGGGAGAAAATGGCGCAGCAAAATCAACCTTATTACGCAATGTTTTAGGATTGCTCAAACCAACTAAGGGTTCAGCTAAAATTTCTGCTGTAAATAATCGGAATGAACCTTTATCAATCGGTTATATTCCGCAACAAGTCGCTTCGTTTAATGCTGGTTTTCCTAGTACAGTATTGGAATTGGTTCAATCTGGGCGCTATCAAAGAGGGAAATGGTTTAAACGTTTAGATGCAGAAGACCATGAGCATGTTGAACGGTCATTAAAATCAGTTGGTATGTGGGATCTACGCCACAAAAAAATTGGCGATCTTTCTGGTGGACAGAAGCAACGTATATCACTAGCCCGTATCTTTGCGACAGATCCAGATTTATTTATTTTAGATGAACCCACTACGGGTATGGATTTAGACTCCAGAACAGAATTTTATGAATTGTTAAAGCACAATAGTGAGTTTCATGGCAAAGGCATCTTAATGGTCACACATAATCATGAAGACATTAAAAACTATGCGGATAGACACATTCAGCTTATCCGAAAGGAGGATTCCCCATGGAGATGTTTTTCTATGGATTCATGCAGCGAGCATTCCAAGCTGCATTCTTAATTGCAGTTATTTCTCCAATTCTAGGTCTGTTCTTAGTTCTTAGAAGACAATCATTGATGGCAGATACGTTATCACACATTTCATTAGCAGGAATTGCGTTGGGGTTGTTTTTAAATGTAAATCCAACCTTTATGACATTGATTGTAGTAATTATTGCAGCTGTGCTAATAGAATATTTAAGTACATTGTATAAATCTTATTCTGAAATATCGATTGCGATTTTGATGTCTGCTGGAATGTCTGTGGCTCTTGTTTTAATGAGTTTAAGCAGTGGCGGTTCTACCACTACTATTCAACAGTATTTGTTCGGATCTATCGTGACGATCAGCCAGCAACAACTCTATTTATTAGCGGCATTATTTTTGATTGTGATTGTTTTATTTTTGGTCTTTCGCAGACCGATGTATGTTTTGATTTTCGATGAAGATACGGCTTTTGCAGCTGGGTTACCAACGCGATTAATATCAATACTTTTCAATGTTATTACAGGGGTAACTATTGCGGTAATTATGCCGATTGCAGGAGCGTTGCTGGTTTCAGCTATTATGATTCTCCCAGCAGCAATTGCTATGCGGATAAGCAAAAGTTTTAAATGGGTTATTCTTGTAGGTATTCTTGTGGGTATTGTAGGTATGTTTACAGGCTTAACTGTTTCATATGAATGGGGTACACCACCAGGCGCAACAATCACTTTGATTTTTATCTCTATTTTCATGATTACAACAATGACAATAAAAGTAATCCAGCAGTTGAAATATAAAAAAAGTCGTTCTTAATAAAGAGCTAGCGACCAAATAAATCAAAAGGATTGAGTGTTTTCTCAATCCTTTTTTTATTTAGCAAAATTATGAAGGGAATGAATACGAAGGTTCGTATTTTTTTTGATGAGAAAGTGCTAATAAAAGCGAACGATTTTATAATATTTTTTAAAAAGCTACCTTTTTGTATGCGAAACGCGTATAATGATGTTTGACAGAAATAATGACCTGGCAAAACTAAAAAAATAAAACAATAGAAAAGGTGAAATAATGAAGATAAAAAGAAGTGAACGCTTGATTGATATCACGCGTTACATGTTAGAACGACCGCATACATTAGTGCCGCTTACCTATTTTGCTAATCGTTACGACTCTGCAAAATCTTCTATCAGTGAAGATCTAAGCATAGTGAAAAAACGTTTAGAGAACGAGGTACTGGAACATTGGAAACCGTTCCTGGAGCAGCAGGAGGAGTGCGGTATATACTTGAAATTGCAAAAGATGAAGCTGAAGAGTTTGCAAAAGAAATGTGTGAACGTTTATCCGAATCAGATCGTTTGTTACCAGGCGGATATGTCTATTTGTCTGATTTATTAGGACAACCAAGTGTGTTGCGTCAAGTAGGTAAAATTATTGCAACTAAATATTTAGAACAACCAATCGATGCCGTTATGACAGTAGCAACAAAAGGTGTTCCAATCGCTCAAGCAGTATCAACGTATTTAAATGTGCCGTTTGTTATTGTCCGCAGAGATTCTAAAATAACTGAAGGATCTACTGTGAGTGTTAATTATGTTTCTGGATCCTCAGATCGTGTTGAAAAAATGGAATTATCAAAACGCAGCTTAAAAAGAGGCTCCCGTGTATTGATTGTAGATGATTTCATGAAAGGTGGCGGTACCGTTAACGGTATGAAGAGCCTGATTGAAGAATTTGAGGCAGAATTAGTTGGAATTACTGTTTTTGCAGAATCTACTTTTAGTGGCAACAGAATGGTTGATGAGTATACGTCACTTTTATGTGTAGATGAAGTCAATGTTCGTGAGAAAACGATACATGTAGAACCGGGTAATTATTTTACTAAATAAAAAACAAGGACAAGAGTAAGAAGATTACTTTTGTCCTTGTTTTATTTGTCTTTAACTATAAAAAAACACAAAGTGGTCAAGTCATATTGCTTCTTGAAAACTAATGGTGTATAAGCTATCATAAAACAGAAGACTTAGCAGTAAAAAGCCTTTACTTAGTAAAAATAACTAATCAAAATTAAAAAAAATTAAAGCAGATAGGAGTCTATATAATGCCTCAACGTTATGCAATCATATTAGCAGCAGGACAAGGTTCAAGAATGAAATCTAAATTATATAAAGTGCTACATCCAGTTGCAGGAAAACCAATGGTAGGTCATGTAGTTAGTCAAGTTGAAGCTGTAGGCGCAGATAAAATCGTAACAATTGTTGGAGTTGGCGCTGAAAAGGTAAAAGATTATCTTGGAGAACGCTCTGAATACGCTGTTCAGTCTGAACAGTTAGGAACAGGACATGCTGTTATTCAAGCGGAAGAACTGTTAAAAGATAAAGAAGGAACAACTTTAGTTATTTGTGGAGATACACCACTTTTAACAGCTGAAACATTGACTCATTTGTTCGATAATCATCAAGAACAAGGAGCAAAAGCAACTATTTTAACAGCACATGCTGAAAACCCTACTGGTTATGGCCGAGTGATTCGGAATGAATTAGGAAACGTTGAAAAATAGTTGACAAAAAGATGCAAGTCCAGAAGAATTGCAAGTTCAAGAAATTAATACGGGAACGTATTGTTTTGACAATCAACTATTATTTGAAGCACTAAAACAAGTTGGAAATGATAACGTTCAAGGTGAGTATTATTTGCCAGACGTGATTGAAATACTAAAAAAACAAGAATATGTCGTTTCAGCTTATAAAATGGATCATGAAGAAGAAGCTTTAGGTGTTAATGATCGTATCGCATTAGCCGAAGCAGCAAAATTAATGAGAAGTCGTATCAATAAAAAACATATGCAAAATGGGGTTACTTTTATTGACCCAACAACAACATACATTGATAGTGACGTTGAGATTGGTTCGGATACAGTTATTGAATCTGGTGTTGTCATCAAAGGAAAAACCGTTATTGGAGAGGATTGCTTCATTGGTTCAAATTCTGAAATTTCAAATAGTGAAATAGGCAATCAAGTTCAAGTGAAAAGTTCCACTATTGTAGACTCTAAGATGTCAGATAATAGTAATATTGGACCATATAGTCATCTACGCCCGAATAGCACAATTGGAAATTCTGTTCATATTGGTAATTTTGTTGAAATTAAAAATGCCACAATTGATCAAGATACTAAAGTAGGACATTTAACGTATATCGGAGATGCAGATTTAGGAAAAAACATTAATGTCGGATGCGGAACAATTTTTGTTAATTATGATGGCAAGAATAAACACCGTACAACTGTTGGGGACAATGTATTTGTTGGTTGTAATGCTAACTTGATTGCTCCAATTACGATTGAAGAAAATGTTTACATTGCTGCTGGTTCAACTATTACTAATGATGTACCAACGGATTCGATGGCCATTGCGAGAGCACGTCAAGAGAATAAAGCCAACTACTTTAATCGTTTGCCACATTAAAAATAAACTATAAAATGCTGAATTACTTGATTTTCAGAAGAAAAGTAATTATCATTAGTATGATATGAAGCAAATCAGTCCTAAATAAAGAAAGTGGAGGTTACTATGTCAGAACAGTATTTTGATCCAAAGTTAAAGATTTTTGCGTTAAACTCAAACAAACCATTAGCAGAAAAAATTGCTAAATCGGTTGGAGTAGAATTAGGAAAACTATCTGTGGATCAATTCAGTGACGGTGAGATTAGAATCAATATTGAAGAAAGCATTCGTGGAGCACATGTTTATATCATCCAATCAACATCTAGCCCTGTAAATGATAACTTAATGGAACTATTGATTATGATAGATGCTTTAAAACGTGCAAGTGCATCAACAGTTAATATCGTGATGCCTTACTATGGTTATGCAAGACAAGATCGTAAAGCTCGTTCTAGAGAACCCATTACTGCAAAACTTGTTGCTAATATGATTACGGCTGCTGGAGCAGATCGTATGCTGACATTAGACTTACATGCTGCTCAAATTCAAGGTTTTTTCAATATGCCTGTTGACCACTTGGTAGGTGCCCCTCTTTTAGCAAATTACTTCTTAACACGAGGAATCGTTACTGATGAAGAAGACGTAGTAGTTGTTTCTCCTGATCATGGTGGCGTCACACGTGCACGTAAATTAGCTGAATTTTTAAAATCTCCAATTGCTATCATTGACAAACGTCGTCCTAAAGCAAATGTAGCTGAAGTGATGAATATCATTGGCAATGTAGAAGGCAAAAAATGTATCTTAATCGATGATATGATTGATACTGCAGGAACAATTACGTTAGCTGCTCAAGCTCTATCAGAAGCAGGTGCTACTGAAGTTTATGCTTGTTGCACACACCCTGTTTTATCAGGCCCAGCTATTGAAAGAATTCAAAATTCAGTAATCAAACAATTGATTGTTACTGATTCAATTTTCCTTCCTGAAGAGAAAAAAATCGATAAAATTATTGAAGTGAGTGTTAGTACTTTGCTAGCAAATGCAATTACGCGCATTCATGAAAATAGATCCGTTAGTCCTTTATTTGAAAGACAATATACTGACGTAATCGAATAATCAATTTGAATGAAACAATGAGATAGGAAAGTAAAATTTTCTTATCTCATTGTTTTTGTTTGAAAAAGGTTATAACACGTATTCATCTTGCTGTCTAAAGAGAAGCTTGTTATACTTAATGCATTAGCTTCCTAGTATATATGGGAGAAATGGAGTCAAAAGATAATGAGAAAATTTAAAAATCAACTAGAGTTAGTACGCCCTTTTGATGGTATTATTGTTATATTATTATTAGTGGGGTCATTCATACCGCTTATTATTTTCGGCTATTCAACTAAAAATATAGATGAAAATAGTTCAATCTATGCTGTAGTTTCAATTGATGGAGAACCGGTTAAAGAAATAGAGTTATCAGAAAATACACCTCATGAAACGTTTACTTTCTATCCTTCAGAAGGTCAATACAATATTATTGAAGTAGATGGGACAAAAATTCGTAATAAAGAAGATAACAGTCCAGATCAAATAGCTGTAAAAACGGGTTGGATTAGCCAACCAGGTGAAACAGCTATCTGTTTACCGCATAAATTAATTGTTGAAGTCAAAGCGATAGATTCTACAAATGAAAATGAGGATGAAGTTATTCTTCCGTTATAAAATTAGAAACAGTTCGACTGAATTTATTCATTCAGTCGAACTGTTTTTTATTAATATTATGGCTCTTCGTCAAATAGTGTGGCTGCTTCAGTTGCTTACAAACATGATAGACTTGGGCATGAGTGCCCACAGTGCTACCCTTTCATTTTTCTACAGGGCTACAAGCAATCCTATTCCTTCAGAATGTTAAGCATGAACTAGCTTCCTCTATCCACACTAAAAAGTGCAGATTTTTTTTTGCTAACTTTATGCATTAATAATGTATAAAAAATCTTTTTATGTTGTTTTAATGCATAATGTTGCGTTTTTATGCTTGTAGAAGTATACTAGCAAGCATAGTAAAAGATTTAACCATGATACTAACAATTAAAGTGAGAAGAGGCATATATATGAATTCTATGATTACAGAGCTACATAAAAAAGAAAGTCTTTTAGACTTGCAAAAATTAATTGCGATATCTTCTGTGAATACATCGGATGGTACGACAAATCCGCCTTTTGGACAAGAAATTGCAAATAGCTTAGCAGAAGTATTAGCTATTAGTAAAAGTTTAGGAATGGTTACATATAGTGATCCGGAAGGCTTCTATGGTTATGCTGATTATGGGCAAGGTGAGGAGCTAGTTGGTATTCTTTGTCACTTAGATGTCGTTCCTGAAGGAGATATTTCTTTATGGGAAACGAATCCTTTTGAAGGTGTAGTAAAAGATGGTGTGATTTATGGTCGTGGAAGTCAAGATGATAAAGGACCGACGATTGCTGCTCTGTATGCTTTAAAAGCTGTTGTTGATGCAGGATTTACATTTAATAAACGGATTAGGTTTATATTTGGTACAGACGAAGAAACACTTTGGCGGTGTATGGATCATTATAATTTAAACGAAGAGGCGCCAACAATGGGTTTTGTGCCAGATGGCGTATTTCCATTAACGTATGCCGAGAAAGGTTGCTGCAAGCTAAGTTAATAGGTCCTGGAAGCAGCGAAATTGCTTTGGATTGTGGTGAAGCGTCTAATGTTGTTCCCGGAAAAGCGAGTTATAGTGGTCAAGATGCAAAAGAAATTGCTAAGACACTTAAAGAAATGGAAGCAGAGGTTAGACTATCCGGTCATAAGGTTACAGTAAATGGAAAAGCGGTTCATGCAAGTACAGCGGAACTAGGAATTAACGCAATCAATCAATTAGCTGAAGGACTGGCAGTTCATTATGAACACCCACTGTTAAAGTTTTTAGCCGAAAAAGTTGCTAAAGAAACAAATGGATTTAGCATATTTGGAGAAATTAAAGATGAATTAACGGGAGAACTAACGTTTAATGTAGGCAGCATTTTAATAAATGCAGCCGTTTCTGAAATTGTACTTGATATGAGAATTCCTGTTGAGTATACGATAGAAGAGATTGCTTTGACGTTGGAACGAGCAGCAAGTGAATATGGATTGATTTATCAAGAATATGATGCAGTTCCATCATTATATGTTCCAAAAGATAGCCAACTCGTTCAAACATTACTCGCTATTTACCGAAATAAAACAGGCGACTTAACGGAACCGTCTACTAGCGGAGGCGCAACATATGCTCGTAAAATGACTAATATGGTGGCATTTGGCGCTCATTTTCCATATTCAAAAAGCTTTGCTCATCAAGAGAACGAAGGGTTGAAGTTAGAGGAACTGTATTTAGCAATGGACATTTATGCAGAAACAATTGCTCAATTGTGTTGTGAAGAGCAATAAAGAGTGTCAGCACTATTCGAAAACACAAAAAAGAGGACTGGATTCTTTATATCCAGTCCTCTTTTTTGTGTTTCAGGTAATTAAATTTCTTTACTTAGAGCTTCAAAAGCATCAGCAATAACTTTTTTCAAGGTTGATGCAGATAAGTTCATTTTATCCATTTCAGAATCATTTAAAGGGATTTCGATGACTTTTTGAATTCCTTGGCGATTGATGATTGCCGGAGCTCCAATAAATACATCATTTTGTCCATATTCGCCATTCAAGTAAACAGATAGAGGCAATACAGCATTTTCATCATTAAAAATGGCTTTTGTAATACGAGCTAACGATACGGCGATACCGTAGAAAGTTGCTCCCTTTTTTTGGATAATGTTGTAAGCAGAGTCACGAACACTAAAGAAGACATCTACAAGTGCTTTTTCATCTGTGTCAGGATTATCTTTAATCCATTCGTTAATGGTTAGTCCCGCAATGTTTGCATGAGACCACACTGGGAATTCTGTATCACCGTGTTCGCCCAAAATATAACTGTGGACATTACGTGTATCAACACCAGTTAGCTCAGCGATTGCTTGGCGGAATCGAGCAGTATCTAAAGAAGTACCAGACCCGATAACTCGGTTTTTAGGAAGTCCAGAGAATTTCCAAGTTGCATAAGTTAGGATATCTACAGGATTTGTTGCTACTAAGAAAATACCATCAAATCCACTGTCCATAACTTGGCCTACAAGGCTTTTAAAAATTCTTAGATTTTTTTGAACTAAGTCTAATCGAGTTTCGCCAGGTTTTTGAGCAGCTCCAGCTGTAATAACAACGATGTCTGCATCATGGCAGTCGGCATAAGTTGCTGAATAGATTTTTTTAGGTGAAGTAAAGGCTAAAGCATCAGATAGATCAATAGCATCCCCTTCAGTTTTATCTGTATTGATGTCAATGATCCCTAATTCTTGAGCAATATTTTGTGTCACTAGTGCAAAAGCGTAACTAGACCCGACAGCTCCATCTCCAATTAAAATTACTTTTTGGTGATCTTTTACTTCATGTTCAGTCATAATACAACAAACTCCTTTATGGATAAGATTCTTAACAAAGATAGTGTAACACTTAACAAACTTTTTGTAAATCAAAATATTGAAAAAGTTAAAAGGTTTTAAAAACTATTAAAACAGGTTTTTCAAGGTGATTTAGATATGTGAATTAAATTTCTAACTTCTTTTAAATCTTTTAGAACTTTTTATTTGTAAATAAGAGGACGCGTTCGGCCGAACTCAACAATAAAAAGAAGGAATATTATACGTACTCTAACACTTATATCATACAGCTAAACGGAATCATTTCAAAACAAAAAGTAATAAAATTATGATAATTTAGAAATAAAAAGATTAAATTTATAAGTAGTTTAGAGCAACAAGAAAGAATACCTATGTGAAGAGCGGTTTGAAAATTAAAAAATATAAGAAAATTTCCGCTAAGATAGTAAGAAATCAAATACTTAAACTAGGTTATATGAATCCTATTAGACAAGAGGTAATAAGACTTGAAATGATGCAAGTTTAGAGAAAAAACAACTGGATTGTGTTATACTGTATGAAATTGTAACTGGACGAAAAAAAATTTCGTGCGGCACTTTTTTGCGTGAAAAATGTGGAAGTTAATTAAAAATAGAGGCAAAACAATTAATTGGAGTGTACCGAATAATGAAAATGATCGTTGGTTTAGGAAATCCCGGTTCAAAATATAAAGATACAAAACACAATATTGGTTTTATTACATTAGATGAATTTGCGTTCCAACATAAAATGGTGTTCAACAAAACGAAATTTGAAGCAATATATGCAGAAGCCTTTATCGGAAGTGAAAAAGTTCTTTTAGTAAAACCACAAACATTTATGAATGATTCAGGTAGGGCAGTTCGACCGCTAATGGATTATTTTAATGTAGAAATAGAAGATTTGATAGTAGTTTATGATGACTTAGACTTACCAGTTGGGAAACTACGCTTGCGTCAAAAAGGCAGTGCAGGTGGACATAATGGAATTAAAAGCCTGATTCAACACTTAGCGACAGCAGATTTTAATCGTGTTCGAATTGGAATTGATCGTCCTTTAGGGAAACAAACGGTTGTACAACATGTTTTGAGTGGTTTTCCTAAAAATCAACATGAGGAATTGTTACTAGCAATAAAAGACAGTGTAGCGGCTTTAGACTATTGGATAGAAGGACATTCCTTTTCAGATGTTATGAATCAATTTAATAAAAAGAAGAATGCATAAGATAATCGTTAAAATAGAAACTAAAAATTAAAGAAGCTTTGAAGCCCAGAAAATTCTGAGCTTCTTTTGTTCATTATAATAATCTGTTTGTAACTAAAGATAGATAAAAAAGGAGTTCTTACGGTGGGAGATATAAGGGAAATTTTAGCGAATGCACCTGACGTTGGGGCTTTGTTAAGCCAATTGGAGCAACATCAATCGCAACTAGTCACAGGATTGTCTGGTTCCGCAAGAACATTAGTCTTGAGTACATTAGTAGCTGAAAAGAAAAAACCATTCATTATTGTGACGCATAATTTATTTCATGCGAATCAATTAATGGAAGATTTTGCGGATTGGGTACCTGAGGATCGTCTGCATCTTTTCCCAGTTGACGAAATGATCTACGCAGAGATGTCCGTAGCTTCACCTGAAGCTCGAGCTGAACGTGTAGCGACCTTAGATTTCTTGTTATCTGAGAAATATGGCGTTGTTATTGTACCACTTGCAGGAGTACGGAAATTATTGCCACCAAAAGCGCTGTGGAAAGCAGCCCAATTCACCATTAAGCAAGGTGGCGAACTAGATTTAACGAATTTGGCTCAACGATTAGTAGATATGGGGTACACTCGTCAACAATTGGTCAGTACCCCAGGAGAATTTAGTATTCGCGGGGGAATTATTGATATTTACTCGTTAACGGAAGAGTTTCCGGTGCGAATCGATTTGTTTGATACCGAAGTCGATTCATTGCGTTATTTTGATGCCGCTTCTCAGCGATCGATTCAGACAATTGAAAAAATAATAATTCTCCCCGCATCAGATACGGTATATACAAAAGAGCAACTAACCGCAGCAGCACCTAAGTTTAGTAAAGCAGTTGAAAGAAATCTTGGGTTAATCCAAGATACTTCTGAAAAACAAACGTTTACGAGACAAGTGACACCTATTTCAGATGCCTTTCAAAAAGGTGAACCTATCGATGAATTAATGATGTTTACCGATTTTATATATCCCGAAAAGAGCAGTGTGCTGGATTACATGAGCAAAAAAGGGATCGTGGTGATGGATGAGTATCCAAGAATCATGGATACCGATCGTCGTTTGAATGAAGAAGAAGCTGAGTGGGTAACGAGCAAATTGAGTGAGAGACGCATATTGCAAAACCAAGTTTTTTCCAATAATTTTCGCGATCAATTGAAGAACTTAAGCAACACTATTTTATATTTTTCTGTTTTTCAAAAAGGAATGGGAAATACTCGTTTCAATCAAATACATGCCTTTCAATACCGCAATATGCAACAATTTTTTGGGCAAATGCCGTTACTTAAAACAGAAATGGATCGTTGGATTAAACAAAAAAATACGGTTATCATCATGGTTCCAAATGCGGATCGAGCAAAAAAAGTGCAACAGACGTTCAAGGATTTTGAAATAACCAGTAAAATTGTTAAACCGGCTAGACTTGAACTTGAAAAAGTTCAAATAGTAGAAGGTTACGTTCAGTCAGGTTTTGAAATGCCAACGGATAAATTAGTAGTTATTACTGAACGTGAATTGTTTAATAAAGTCACTAAGAAAACGGCTAGACGTCAAACATTATCTAATGCAGAAAGATTGAAAAGTTATAGTGAATTGAATCCTGGAGATTACGTTGTTCATGTTAACCACGGAATCGGAAAATATACGGGAATGGAAACTCTTGAAATTAATGGTATCTATCAAGATTATATGTCGATTATTTACAAAGACGAGGCAAAATTATTTATTCCTGTAACGCAACTCAATTTATTGCAAAAATATGTTTCTTCTGAAGCGAAAACGCCTAAAGTGAATAAATTAGGCGGAACAGAATGGGCTAAAACAAAGAAAAAAGTAGCCACTAAAATTGAAGATATAGCAGATGAATTGATTGAATTGTATGCTTCAAGAGAACAAGAAGTAGGCTATGCCTTTTCGCCAGATGATGCTTATCAAGAAGAATTTGAAAATGCATTTCCTTACACGGAAACAGATGATCAATTGCGTAGTACCGCTGAAATTAAACACGATATGGAACAAAAAAAACCAATGGACCGCTTGTTAGTTGGTGATGTTGGATATGGTAAAACAGAAGTCGCTATGCGGGCAGTATTTAAAGCCGTTCAAGAAGGCAAACAAGCTGCATTTTTAGTGCCAACGACTATTTTAGCCCAACAACATTACGAAACAATGTTGCAACGGTTTGCTGATTTTCCTATTGAAATCGGTTTGTTGAGCCGTTTTAGAACAAAGAAACAACAAAACGAAACCATTGCAGGTCTGAAAAAAGGGCAAGTCGATATTGTTATTGGAACACACCGTATCTTATCAAAAGATATTGAGTTCCAAGATTTAGGTTTGCTTATAGTCGATGAAGAACAACGATTTGGTGTAAAGCACAAAGAAAAACTAAAACAATTAAAAGCTCAAGTAGATGTATTGACTTTGACGGCTACGCCTATTCCTAGAACATTGCATATGTCGATGCTTGGTGTGCGTGATTTATCTGTTATTGAGACTCCTCCGGCAAATCGGTATCCTGTTCAAACTTACGTTATGGAACAAAATCTAGGAGCTGTACGTGAAGCGGTTGAACGCGAAATGGCTCGTGGCGGACAAGTCTTTTATTTGTATAACCGGGTAGCGACGATTGAGAAAAAAGTAGATGAGCTACAACAGTTAATACCAGATGCAAGAATCGGCTATGCACATGGCCAAATGACAGAAGGGCAACTGGAAAATACGTTATTCCAATTTATTGAAGGGGAATATGATGTATTAGTAACCACGACCATTATTGAAACGGGAGTCGATATGCCAAATGTGAATACATTATTTGTAGAAAATGCAGATCATATGGGATTGTCGCAATTGTATCAATTACGTGGACGCGTTGGGAGAAGTAATCGAGTTGCTTATGCTTATTTCTTATACCAACCAAATAAGGTATTGAATGAAGTGAGTGAAAAAAGATTGCAAGCCATTAAAGACTTTACGGAATTAGGTTCAGGTTTCAAAATTGCGATGCGTGATTTATCCATTCGGGGTGCAGGGAACTTATTAGGATCCCAACAACATGGCTTTATTGACTCAGTTGGATTTGATTTGTATTCTGAAATGTTAAGCGAAGCAGTAGCTCGTAAACGAGGCATGGATCCTAAAGAAGAAAAAACACAAGTCGAAATTGACTTAGGAATTAATGCTTACTTGCCAGGGACGTATATAGAAGATGAACGTCAAAAAATTGAAATTTACAAGCGAATTCGAGAATTAAGATCACATGAACAATACGTTGAATTGCAAGATGACTTGATTGATCGTTTTGGAGAGTACGCGGATGAAGTAGCGGACTTGTTAACGATTGGATTGATCAAAATGTATGGCGAACGTGCATTGATTGAAACTGTCAAACGATCAAAAGATGAAATTGAAGTAACTTTTTCTGTTTCGGGTACTCAGACGCTCCCAGCAGAAGAAGTATTCAGAGCATTAAGCGAAGTACCGTTAAGAGCGAATGTGGCGATAAAAAAAGAGCGATTAATGGTCACGTTGCAGTTGAAAAATGAGCCAACTTATCAATGGCTAGGTTATATTCAAAAATTCGCACAAAATGTCGTCAACTATCGTTCTAAAGAGAGCGATTAATTTATGAGAGCAAAAAATAAAACGTGAATTGTTGATTCAGGTAAATAAGCGAGGGCTAAAAATTGGAAAATCAACAAATGAGAAAAATGATGAATGGAGCAATCATCCTTTCGGCAGCAGCTTTTATTGCTAAAATTCTAAGTGCTGTTTATCGAGTCCCTTTTCAAAATATGGTCGGAAATTCAGGGTTTTATGTGTATCAACAAATTTATCCGATATACGGAATTGCTATGACAGTAGCATTGAACGGTTTTCCTATCTTCTTATCCAAGTTAGTTGCGGAAGCTCCAACGATGGATGAGCGGAAAAGTCTTTTGAAAAAATCGTTTGTTTTATTAAGTATTCTTTCAGGAGTTTTCTTTTTAGGAATCTATTTTTCAGCTTTGCTGATTGCAAATTTGATGGGTGATGCCAATTTAGAGCCCATTATTAAAACTGTTTCATGGCTGTTCTTACTTATTCCGTTTTTAGCTGTTAGTCGTGGTTATTTTCAAGGAACTTTCCGAATGCTGCCTACAGCTATTTCTCAAGTAGGAGAACAATTTGTTCGCGTAGCAGTCATTTTGATTGCCGCCTATGTATACACACGCAATCAATGGGATGAATACCAAATGGGAACCATTGCGATGAGCAGTTCTTGGATAGCTGGTTTAGTCGCATGTATCATTTTGAGCGTAGCATTATACAAACAACAGCCTTTAAAAGTAGAAGAACAGTTAAAAGTCAGTCCGGTAGCTGACAGACTTAAGTATAAATCAATTGCAAAACGATTTGCTACAGAAGGTATCACGATGTGTTTGTTGAGTGCATTGCTCATTCTCATGCAACTGATTGATTCTTTTACACTGTATAATGGGTTAATAGAAAATGGCTTAAATTCTTTTGATGCGAAAAATTTAAAAGGAATCTATGATCGTGGTCAACCGCTCGTCCAATTGGGTATGGTTGTTGCTACTGCATTTTCGGCTAGCTGGATTCCTTTATTGAGTCAATCATTTGCGCAGCGCAATAAAAAATCTTTTGCTCGTGCAGCAAAATCTTTAGTACGCATAACGGCAACTTTCGCTATGGCAGCTACTACAGGCATGATTGTCTTGATGCCCTACTTGAATTTGACATTATTTGGTGATACGGATGGAAATCTTGTATTGAGCTTATATAGTGTAGCGATTCTTTTTGCATCTTTTATTGGAGCCTATAATGCTATTTTTCAAAGTCAAAATAAGCATAAAGTAGCTTTAATCGGATTGCTGATTGGATTAGGCGTGAAAATAGTGCTTAACGAATGGTTCGTTGAACATTATGGGACACTTGGTTCAAGTGGAGCTACTGTAATCAGTTTAGTTACTATTTTAATGGTGATGCATATGGATACATCGAAAGAAGTAAAAGAGAGTTTTGTAGAAAAAAGTTTTGGATGGAAATTACTATTTAGTTGTGGTGTAATGGCTATGTTAGTATGGCTTGAAATGCAATTAATCGGACAAAGTGCGATAATTGAAGAAAATCGACTAGCAGCATTCGGCTCTACCGTAATAGGTGGAGTTACAGGCATTGGAGTTTTCTTATGGCTCATTATAAAATGTCAGTTATTAACGCTTCGCGAATGGTTATCTCTTCCATTTGGTAAAAAGATATTAAGAAAGCAGGCGAAATGGAATGGGAAAAATTAAGGTTGTCGGACTTGGTCCAGGAGACATTGAACAGCTTCCTTTTGGAGTATATCAATTATTGAAAAAAGAAAAGCCGTTGTATTTGCGGACGAAACTGCATCCAGCAGTAGAAGAGTTAGAACGTGAAGGGCTCGTTTTTCAATCGTTTGATACGGTTTATGAAGAAACCGATCAGTTTGAAGGCGTTTATGAGAAAATTGTACAAGAATTGTTAGATGCTGCTCAACAACAAGACATTGTTTATGCTGTTCCAGGACATCCAATGGTAGCTGAAAAATCAGTTCAATTACTATTGGAAAATGAAGCAGGTATCTCAATTGAAATCAAGGGTGGAAAAAGCTTTTTAGATGACCTTTTTCAAGCGGTTAAAATTGATCCGGTGGAAGGTTTCCAATTGGTTGATGCTTTAGATTTAAATCAAGATGAGTTAGTTGTAAGCCAGCACATCATTGTCATGCAAGTATTTAATGAATACATTGCTAGCGAAGTGAAACTAACGTTAATGGAAAAATATCCGGATGAGCATGTTGTAGCTTTGGTACATGAGGCTGGAAGCAAAAACGAAAAGATAGAATGGGTGCCATTGTTTGAAGTGGATCGAATGGAAGGTGTTCATAACTTAACTTCTTTATATGTTCCTCCATTGGCAGTAGATGAACGGACAAAATCATTTCAAACAGTCCAATATTATATGGATGCTATCACAGGAGAAAATGGAGATGTTTGGATAAAAGAGCAAACGCATCAAACGCTGCTCGCTTATTTAGATGAAGAAGTACGTGAATTTAAAACTGCTGTTGAAAACGATGATAGTGATAATATGGTAGAAGAATTAGGTGATCTATTGATGCAAGTACTTTACCACACGAATTTCGGAGAACAGTCAGGGTATTTTTCATTTGAAGAAGTGATTGAAACGCTAAATAAAAAGCTTCGTCGCCGCCATCCTCATGTTTTTGATGGTGTTAAAGCCGAAACAGTCGAAGAAGTCGATGCAATTTGGCAAAAAATTAAAGCAGAAGAAAAGAGGAATAATTTATGAGATTAGATAAATTTTTGAAAGTATCCCGGATTATTAAACGCCGTACGATTGCAAAAGAAGTAGCAGACAAAGGCCGTATTCAAATTAATGGATTATCAGCCAAATCTTCTTCAGACGTAAAAGTTGGAGATGAGTTGACGATAGCATTCGGAAATAAAACGTTAGTTGTTAAAATAGATAAAATTGTTGAAACGACTAAAAAAGAAGAATCAAAGGAAATGTTTAGTATTGTGAGCGAGACTCATAAAGAAGAACCCACTAGTTAAATTAAAAGGAATACAGCAGAATGTAAAGTAGACCACTTGTGTATGAATACAATTTTTTTGAAAATAGTTTTTTGTATTTTAACTGATAGATAGACAAAGTAACTGCTTTCTTGCTATAATCATTTCATAAAGTGAGAATAGAAGGTGAATCGTTTTTATGAAGAAAGAGAACCCAACCAATGTTGCTAAATTGAATAATGAGTTTACACATAACAAAACACTTGAAGCTCTTCGAAAACGTAAACACAAACGCCATATGCGTAGAAGAATCGTAGGGATTCTTGCTATTAGTGGTTTCTTTGTTTCAGGGTTTGCCATCAATATATGGACGAATACTCAAACAATTTCTCAAATGGAAGAAGCAAAGACAGCGGCCCAAACCGAATTAGCGCTCGTTGAAAAAAAACAAGATGACTTGAATAATCAAATAAAGAAATTAGAAAATGAAGATTATGTTGCTAAAGTGGCGCGCAGTCAGTATTATTTATCTGAAGACAATGAAATTATTTTCAGCTTGCCGGAAGATAATGCAGCCAATGAAATTGAAAAAGGCGAATGATTTTGAAATAAGTAACCAACAGGCAAAAATAAAAAACTGGTTTAGATTCGAATTCAATAAAATAAATAATCGTTTTATGTCACAAGATAACATGGTATAATAACCGTACAAGTTTTAAGGAGGAAGCAATTCTATATGTCAATCGAAGTTGGAGAAAAAGTTACAGGTACAGTTTCAGGGATTACAAATTTTGGTGCGTTCATCGATTTAGGTGATAGAAAAACAGGTTTAGTTCATATTAGTGAAGTTTCAGATAGCTTTATTAAGGATATCAAAGAAGTATTAAAAGTAGGAGAACAAGTTACTGTTAAAGTAATGTCCATTGGAGATGACGGTAAAATTGGTCTTTCTATTAGACGTGCTGTAGATAAACCAGTTGAAACAACTCCTTCACCACGTGAAAAAACAAGCAGTTATCAAGGTCGTCGTGACAGCAGCAGCCCAGCTCGCAGCAGTAGCGGATACCAAAAAACAGACCGAGGACCATCAAGAAACTTAGGACCAAAGAAAGAAGATTTTGATTCATTGATGAGTTCGTTCTTAAAAGACAGTGACGATCGTTTAACTTCTCTTAAACGCAATACAGAAGGCAAACGTGGCGGACGCGGCGGACGTCGTAATTAAAAAATAATCTTAAAGGATAAGGAGACTTATCCTTTTTTATGTTTCACTCGATTGAATCAAATCAAGATTGACTGAGTAACCAGAATCAGTATAAAGGAGCAATTGAAATGGATATGTATTCTGAATTTCTAGAGAATTGTCAAGAAAATCTCTATTGGAAGCCCACTGATCGTTTGCTGCTAGCTGTATCTGGTGGGGTTGATTCTATGGTGTTGTTAGATTTAATTCAGCGACTGCCTAAGGTTGTTAGACCTTGGTTTGGAATGGTTCATGTGAACCACCAATTAAGAGAAGCTTCTATTGAAGAAGAAAAATTTCTTGTGGATTATTGTAAAAGTGCAAATATTTCGTTTTTTTTTAAGCGGTGGCCTGTGAAGGAACAACCAACTGATGGAGTAGAAGCAGCGGCTAGAGAATTTAGGTATGCTTTTTTTCGTAACGTGTTGAGAGATCAACAAGCAACGCATTTGCTTACTGGTCATCATGGAGATGATCAAATAGAAACCATTTTAATGCGGTTGGTTCGCGGCGGTCAGTTAGAGAGTATTGCGGGAATAAAAGAGCAGCGCTCTTTTTATGGAAGTCAATTGACTCGACCGTTGTTGCCTTACAGTAAAAAAATGCTTTATCATTATAGTCAAGAACGCTCGTTAGTTTTTTTTGAAGATGAGACAAATAAAAGTTTGGATTATACAAGAAATCGTTATAGACATCAAATTGTCCCATTGTTAAAAAAAGAAAATACCCAAGTCTTAACTCATTTTTCTGAATTTTCATCTGACTTACAAGATGTGATTACTGTTGCTAAAAAAGAAATTGAAAAAAATACAGCAATCCTTTGTACTGAAAAGAACCCGTTTTGTTGGGAACTGGATATTCACCTGTTTTTAACTTTTGAACCGGCGATGAAACGTCAAGTTATGCAAGCTCTATTTAATAAACTATTTAAAAATGAAGCTAGTGAGTTTGGCAGAAAACATCAACGACAAATCATACAACTAATAGAAAATGATAAGCCGAATAGTCAACTTGATTTACCAGGAAACTGGATTGGAAAAAAAGTGTATCAAACTTTTTATTTCTTAAAGGAACAAGAACAACTAGCAGAAAAAAATGAAAAAATAGCTAGCACACTTTTATTAAACTTAGGAGAATGGCTAACATTACCCGGTGGAGGAAGAATTGGTTTGTTTGAAGCAACAAAAGAAAGAGCCGTTTCAAATCAAACGAAGCAATTTATTTGGTTAGACCCAACGAGTGTCCAGTTGCCATTAAAAGTTAGAAATCGAAAACCAGGCGATCGTATGACGTTAAAAGGGTTACAAAATGGAAGTAAGAAAATTAAAGATCTATTTATTGATCAAAAAATCCCGCTAAATAAACGTGATGAAGCCTTATTAGTAACTGATAGTAAGGAAGAAATCATTTGGTTAGTAGAATATAAGGAATCTAGATTGTCTATTGTGCCAGAAACTGATAAAATACATTACATACTCATTTATGAAAAAGTAGAGCAAATGTGATGAAAAGGAGAACTTGAATAATGAAAAATGATATTGAACGTGTGCTTTTCTCACAAGAGGAATTAGCTGAAAAAACAAAAGCATTAGGTAAGCAATTAACAGGAGATTATCAAGATAAAAATCCCTTAGTAGTAGGTATCTTAAAAGGAGCTATGCCTTTTTTATCTGATTTAGTGAAAGAAATGGATATTTATTTGGAAATGGACTTTATGGACGTTTCAAGTTACGGAAATGGAATGGTTTCCTCAGGTGAAGTCAAAATCGTTAAAGACCTAAATACGAATGTTGAAGGTCGTGACCTATTATTAGTAGAAGATATTATTGATAGTGGACGGACATTAAATTATTTGATCGACATGTTTAAATACCGTAAAGCTCGTTCAGTCAAGATTGTTACTTTATTAGATAAGCCAGAAGGTCGTGTTGTAGACATTAAAGCTGACTATGTTGGTTTTCTAGTGCCAAATGAATTTGTTGTTGGGTACGGTTTAGACTATGCTGAAAGATATCGTAATTTACCATATATAGGTGTTTTAAAGCCTGAAATTTACGAAGAGAAATAAATGGTCAATGTTGGTCAAATGTGGTACAATGAACAAAATTAAGAATCATTTAAATTAAAATACAGAATAGAACTTAATAAGTTTGTTTGTAGAAGGAGGGCACAATGAAAAAAGGACTCTTTAAAAATGGGTTCTTCTACGCAATCGTTTTCTTAGTCATCATAGGGATTGTAACTTGGGCAACAGATGGAGCCTCAGGACAAAAAAATACAACTCTTTCAGCTAGTGAATTCGTGACGCAATTAGAAGAGAATAAAATAAAATCATTTACGATTCAGCCTAACGCTGGAGTATATCAAGTAACGGGTGAGTACCGTGAAAAACAACCTGCAAAGGAAAGTTCTAGTCAAGGTGTTGATATTTTTGGTACAACAGACACAACGAATACAACCTTTACAACAGCGATTTTGCAAAATGATACATCTGTACAAGAAATTACAGCATTAGCAGACAAAAATAATATTAAATATACACCTCAACAAGAAGAAACAACGGGTATTTGGGTTACGTTATTGATTTCAGTATTGCCATTAGTTATCTTTGTTTTCTTCATCTACATGATGATGGGACAAAGTGGTCAAGGCGGTGGTGGTCAAGGTGGACGAGGCGTGATGAACTTTGGTAAATCAAAAGCTAAGGAAGCCGATAGTAAAGCTAGTAAAGTACGATTCTCTGATGTAGCAGGAGCTGATGAAGAGAAAGAAGAACTTGTTGAAGTAGTTGAGTTCTTAAAAGATCCTAGACGATTTGCAGCTTTAGGAGCACGTATTCCAGCAGGTGTCTTATTAGAAGGACCTCCAGGAACGGGTAAAACATTGCTAGCTAAAGCCGTTGCCGGTGAAGCAGGAGTACCATTCTTTTCGATTTCTGGTTCAGAATTCGTTGAAATGTTTGTTGGGGTAGGGGCAAGTCGTGTACGTGACTTGTTTGAAAATGCTAAAAAAGCAGCACCAGCAATTATCTTTATTGATGAAATAGATGCTGTTGGTCGTCAACGTGGCGCAGGAATGGGCGGCGGACATGATGAACGTGAGCAAACATTAAATCAATTGTTAGTAGAAATGGATGGTTTTTCAGGAAATGAAGGAGTTATCGTCATTGCCGCTACAAACCGTTCTGATGTATTAGATCCAGCTTTATTACGTCCAGGTCGTTTTGACCGTCAAATTTTAGTAGGACACCCTGATGTTAAGGGCCGTGAAGCTATCTTGAAAGTGCATGCTAAAAATAAACCATTAGCTGCTGATGTTGATTTAGCAGTTGTAGCAAGACAAACTCCAGGATTCTCCGGAGCAGATTTAGAAAACGTATTAAATGAAGCAGCTTTAGTAGCCGCTCGTCGCAATAAAAAAGAAATCGATGCATTAGATCTTGACGAAGCTCAAGACCGCGTTATTGCTGGTCCAGCTAAAAAAGATCGTGTGATTAGTAAAACAGAACGTGCAATGGTTGCTTACCATGAATCTGGTCATACTATTGTTGGAATGGTTCTAAACGATGCACGCATCGTTCATAAAGTTACGATTGTTCCTCGTGGAAAAGCTGGCGGATATGCAATCATGCTTCCTAAAGAAGATCGTTTCTTAATGACTAAAAAAGAAATGTTTGAACAAATTGTTGGTTTGTTAGGTGGACGTGTAGCTGAAGAGATGGTATTTAACTCTCAATCATCTGGCGCAAGCAATGACTTCCAACAAGCGACTCAATTAGCTCGTAGTATGGTTACTGAATATGGTATGAGTGATAAATTAGGTCCTGTTCAATACGAAGGAAATCATCAAGTATTTGTAGGACGCGATTATGGTCAAACAAAAGCTTACTCTGAACAAATTGCTTATGAAATTGATCAAGAAGTTCGTAGTATTATTGTGGAAGCTCACACTGAAGCGCGTAAAATCTTAGAACAATATAAAGCAGAACACAAATTAATTGCTGAAAAACTTCTTGAAATTGAAACATTAGACGAACGTACTATTAAGAGTTTATTTGAAACAGGCGAAATGCCCGTAGCTCCTGATAAAGCGACTGAAGAATTCCCACATGAAGCAGAAGGATCTTCTTTTGAAGAAGTGAAAAAAGCTCGTGAGGCTAAAGAAGCAGCACGTCTAAAAAAAGAGCAAGAAGAAGAAGCAAAAGTTAAAGATTCTGTTCAAGATGAAGAGAAGGATATTGTTGAAGAAGTTAAAAAAGAATTAGGTACAGATGAAGATCTTAATCATAATGATGAAGACAAATCGGATGATTCTTCAAAACGTTCGTAATCTTACAAACACAAAATTAAAAGAGGGATGCGACACTGTTGCGTCCCTCTTTTGTACTGAATTTAAAATTAATAGACCTTAAAGGAGACGGAAAAATGTCAGATTATTTATTAAAAAGTATTTGTTTTGATGGACAAGTACGAGTGTATACCATTGATGCAACCGAAACAGTGAGAGAAGCACAAAAGAGACATGATACTTGGAGTGCATCTTCAGCAGCTTTAGGACGTACAATGATTGGCGCTTTATTGCTAGGTGCTACTTTAAAAGGGAAAGAAAAGATTACTGTTAAAGTTGAAGGAAATGGTCCGGCTGGGCACATTATTGTAGACAGCAATTCAAAAGGCGAAGTAAAAGGATATATTGCTAACCCTAAAGTGAGTTTGCCACCGAATGCTGCTGGGAAAATTGATGTTCGTGGAGCAGTTGGGACTGAAGGAAGTTTGACTGTAACAAAAGATCTTGGGATGAAAGATACTTTTTCAGGTCAAGTTCCTCTAATCAGCGGAGAATTAGGCGAAGACTTCACTTATTATATGGCGAATTCTGAACAAACACCTTCAGCGTTTGGCCTAAGTGTTTTAGTAGACACCGATGATTCTATCAAAACAGCTGGAGGATTTATGATCCAAGTAATGCCAGGTGCAACGGATGAAACGATTACTAAATTAGAACAAAGCATTGCATCTATTCCTATGGTTTCTCACTTAATGGAGACAGGAGAAAAACCTGAAGAAATACTTGAACGCTTAGTAGGTGAAGGAAATGCTAAAATTTTAGAAAAAGCACCGATTACATTTAATTGTGACTGTTCTAAAGACCGTTTCTCTAGAGCAATCATTGCTTTAGGATCAAAAGAGATTGATGATATGATCACTGAAGACCAAGGTGCAGAGGCTAGTTGTCATTTTTGTGGCAACCATTACCACTATACGGTTGAAGATTTAGAAGCATTAAAAGTAAGTTCAAATAGTTAAAAATGTGCTCTATACTTTTTAGTTTGGATAGATGAATTTAGTTCATGCTTAATATTCCACAATAATTTTAGGCGCATCCACACTATTTGACGAAGAACCAAAAGAGAAAGCTTTAGACAATTGACCAAAAGTCAGCTGTTTAAAGCTTTTATTTTATAGTTTATGTAATTTGAAAAAAATAAAATTTAAAATGATAAGGAAGAAAAATAATATTTGACGCATCTGATGATGGTTAAAAAATCGACCTAAAACGTTGTGCTTGATATTGTAAGCGATAAACCTTAAACTAAAAAGATAAAGAACTTTATTTTAGGAGGTAACATAATATGGTAAAAGTAGTTCATTCAGTAACGGATTTAATTGGAGAAACACCTATGATACGTTTAACAAAAGTGGTTCCTGCAGATGCAGCAGAAGTGTATGTAAAACTTGAATCCTTTAACGTTGGTGGAAGTGTAAAAGACCGTATTGCTTTAAATATGATTGAAGTGGCAGAACAAGAAGGCAAGTTAAAACCAGGCGATACTATTATAGAACCAACAAGTGGAAATACTGGTGTTGGTTTAGCGATGATCGCAGCTGCAAAAGGCTACAAAGCTATTTTTGTTATGCCTGATACAATGAGTGTAGAGCGTAGAAAATTATTGAAAGCTTATGGTGCGGAACTTATTTTAACGCCTGGAGCAGATGGAATAACTGCTTCAATTAATAAAGCGCGAGAACTTGTAGAAACTAAGGGCTATTTCATGCCGATGCAATTTGAAAACATTGCCAATCCTGCAGTACATGCAGCTACTACTGGGCCAGAAATTTTAGAAGCCTTTGGTGGTATAGCACCGGACGCATTTGTTTCTGCAGTCGGTACGGGTGGAACGTTAACCGGAGTTGGACAAGCGTTGAAAAAAGTTGATCCCGCAGTTAAAATTTATGCGTTAGAGCCAACTGAATCACCTGTTTTAAGTGGTAAACCTAAAGGACCCCATAAAATTCAAGGTATTGGAACTGGATTTGTACCTAAAGTATTAGACACAGTTCTTTATGATGAAATTTTACAAGTATCTAGTGATGAAGCTTTTGAAATGACTCGCCGCTTAGCTGCAGAAGAAGGTTTGTTAGTCGGTATTTCCTCTGGTGCTGCGATTAAAGGCGCTATTGATGTTGCGATAAAATTAGGTCAAGGAAAAAAAGTTGTCACTGTAGCGCCAGATAATGGAGAACGCTACTTATCAATGAATGTCTTTCCTTATGTAGACTAATTAAAGAGTGCTAGAAAAAGGTCGAGACGTATTTCGACCTTTCTCGTACTACTCTATCTAGATTGTAAAATGCACAGATGCAAAAAAATGAGATTCTCACAGAGAATTTAAGTGTTGCAGAACTGAATGACTTGCGTTTAAAGAGTCTGAATAAACAAATGAGATAGCTGTTAAATAAGAAATTTCGAAAAAAAGTTAGGAAATGTATGAGAACATTCGTAATTTCCTTGCTTTTTTTGCGTTATGTTGGCATTATTAAGAGTGATAATTTGAGTATGAACGAACTTATAAAAGAAATGGAGCGGAAATAATGAGCCACGAAGAATTAAACCACGAAGAACTAAATGATCAATTGATTGTCCGCCGTGAGAAGCTAGATGTTTTACGTGAGCGTAATGTAGATCCATTTGGTGGACGTTTTGAAAGAAGCCATCTATCAAATGAATTACATGAAGCGTATGATAAATTTACTAAAGAAGAAATAGCTGAAAAAGAAGAAACAGCAACTGTTGCTGGTCGTATTATGACGAAGCGCGGTAAAGGGAAAGTTGGATTTGCTCATTTGCAAGATCGCAAAGGACAAATTCAAATTTATGTACGTAAAGATGCTGTAGGTGAAGAAGACTACGCTACTTTCAAGAGTGCTGATTTAGGAGACTTTATTGGAGTCACAGGAACAATTATGAAAACTGATACAGGTGAAGTAACGATTAAACCAACTTCAGTTACACAATTATCAAAAGCGTTACGTCCATTGCCAGATAAATATCATGGACTAACAAACGTTGAACAAAGATACCGTCAACGTTACTTGGATTTAATCAGCAATCGTGAAAGTTTTGACCGTTTCACGAAACGCAGTCAAATTATCCGTGAAGTTCGTAATTATTTGAATGAACAAGATTACTTAGAGGTAGAAACACCTACTCTCCATAATTTAGCTGGTGGTGCTGCGGCGCGTCCATTTATTACACACCACAATGCATTGGACATGGAACTGTATTTACGTATAGCTCTTGAATTGCATTTGAAACGACTAATTGTTGGTGGAATGGAAAGAGTCTATGAAATTGGACGAGTTTTCCGTAATGAAGGAGTAGACACGACTCATAATCCAGAATTTACTATGTTAGAAGCTTATACTGCTTATACTGATTTTGAAGATGTTATGGATTTAGTTGAAGGTTTAATCCGTACTGTAGCACAACGTGTTTTAGGTACAGGTAAGATCACTTACAACGAACAAGCCATTGATTTAGAATCTCCATGGAAACGACAACATATGGTTGACGCTATAAAAGAACATTCAGGTGTAGATTTTTGGCAACAAATGACCAATGAAGAAGCACGTGCATTAGCTAAAGAACATGATGTTCCTGTAACAGAGCACAGCCAATTTGGCCATGTTGTGAATGAATTCTTTGAAAAATTTGTAGAAGATAAATTGATCCAACCGACATTTATCTATGGTCATCCACTAGAAATTTCACCATTAGCTAAGAAAAATGTAGAAGATCCTCGCTTTACGGATCGTTTTGAAGCATTCATCGTAGGACATGAGTACGGAAATGCCTTTAGTGAATTGAATGATCCAATTGATCAAAGAGAACGTTTCGAAGCGCAGATGCAAGAACGCGCGCTCGGAAATGATGAAGCTCATATGATTGATGAAGACTTCATTGAATCATTAGAGTATGGTATGCCTCCAACAGGTGGTTTAGGAATTGGGATTGACCGACTAGTTATGCTCTTAACGGATGCACAATCTATTCGTGATGTATTGTTATTCCCGACTATGCGTAATCAATAAAAAAACAAAATCAATTCCTTTCGAGGAGTTGATTTTTTTACTTTAAATATAAAGTAGTTTAAAATAAAGGAATTAAGAGAATTACTAAATAGTTGCGGTTAAAGCAACTTTAAAATAAGGAGGTACATAATGAAAGAGAAAACAAGATTTATGAATTATTTAGGTGGCAATAATATTATTTTTACATTACTTCTTCTTATAATGATAGGAATACTTATTTATATTTACAATGCGATTGCTTTTATTTTCGAACCGTTACAAGTTATTTTTTCTACATTGATTGCTCCTCTGATTTTAGCTTTTATACTTTATTACCTTCTTAATCCTATTGTGGATTGGTTGGAACGGTATAAAATTAAACGAATATGGGGAGTTACTTTCCTATTTGTCGCCATTATTGGAATCCTAGTAGGATTAGTAGCATTAGCTTTTCCGCCTATTCAAGATCAAGTGACAAGTCTGGTCAATAACTTTCCTTCTTATGTAGATACCATTGGAACAACTGTCTTAGGTTGGGTAGAAGGAACCCCGCTTGAAAATTCAGCAAGCGATCTTGTAGAGTGGTTGAATGGATGGGTAAGTAATATCCCAAGTGTTGTCGTTGACTATTTTGATACAGCTGTAAATGGACTGACAAATATTTTTTCTACAGTTTCAAATGTTGTAGTAGTGATAGTAACATTTCCAATTATTGCCTTTTTCTTATTGAAAGACGATGAAAAGTTTTTTAGTTATGTGATTAAAATCATTTCGCCAAAATTTAGAAAAGATATTAAAAATATTTTTGCAACAATTAATGATCAAGTAGGTTCTTATATTAAAGGACAATTGATGATCTCGCTTTCTTTAGGAATCATGATGTTCATTGGATTTACTATAATTGGGTTAGAGTATGCAGGAGTATTAGCTATAGTAGCGACTTTTACAAGTATTATTCCATATGTAGGAGCAGCTCTTGCGATGATACCAGCGATAATAATAGCATTAACTACTTCATGGGTAATGGTGCTTAAATTATTAATTGTTTGGGCAGTTGTCCAATTTATTGATGGTAATTTAGTCGAACCTAATATTATGGGTAAGAATTTAAATGTGCATCCTCTAACGATTATTATTGTCTTACTCGTTTTAGGAGATTTGCTTGGCTTTGTTGGTTTAGTGCTAGGTGTGCCGATTTATGCTATTTCAAGAGTAATAGCAACATTTGTATTTCGAAAATTCAAGCAACGTTATAATAAATACTATGGCGATGAAGCAGGAAATTACGAAAATACCGTATTTACTCCAGAAAATTATCAAGAAAAGAAATAAGATTAGATTCTTTAAAGTAAATAAATTAAATAGAAGATTCTAAGATAGAACTAGAAGAACGCTCTAAACCATTGATTAACTAATTGGTTTAGAGCGTTCTTCTAGTTATTTAATAAACTTCAAAGAAGAAATAATGAATTAATAAACTAAAAAGGATAAATATGTAAAAAAATGTAAATTCATTCATGTTGAACGTTTATGAGAAATGCAATTGGTTCATTCGTTGTTTAGTGAAAAATAACGGTTTCCAACGAATGCTAAATAACAAAAGTTCGTATATAAATTTTCTTTTAAATTTTTATGCAAAAGTTGTTGACGAAACGCTAAAACCTTGTTATATTTATATACGTCGCTGAGACAGGTTGAAACAAACCGCTAAAGCGAGAAACAAAAATTAAAAAAGTTGTTGACAGACGATATCGAACGTGATATTATTAGTAAGTTGTCAAAACGAAACAATCAACTTTAGACCTTTGAAAACTAAACAAAGTAAGACGAACCAAATGTGAGGGTGACTCAGCAGTGCTGAGTCAACAGTAACAAAATAGTGAATAATTATTCGCTAGCAATTCAATAATGAGCTTCAAGCATCATTTTATATGAGAGTTTGATCCTGGCTCAGGACGAACGCTGGCGGCATGCCTAATACATGCAAGTCGAACGCTTTAATTTCACCGGGTGCTTGCACCCATCGAAGTTAAGGAGTGGCGGACGGGTGAGTAACACGTGGGTAACCTGCCCATAAGAGGGGGATAACATTCGGAAACGGATGCTAATACCGCATATTTCTAATCGTCTCCTGACGAATGGAAGAAAGGTGGCTTCGGCTACCGCTTATGGATGGACCCGCGGCGTATTAGCTAGTTGGTGAGGTAATGGCTCACCAAGGCGATGATACGTAGCCGACCTGAGAGGGTGATCGGCCACACTGGGACTGAGACACGGCCCAGACTCCTACGGGAGGCAGCAGTAGGGAATCTTCCGCAATGGACGAAAGTCTGACGGAGCAATGCCGCGTGAGTGAAGAAGGTTTTCGGATCGTAAAACTCTGTTGTTAGAGAAGAACAAGGATGAGAGTAACTGCTCATCCCCTGACGGTATCTAACCAGAAAGCCACGGCTAACTACGTGCCAGCAGCCGCGGTAATACGTAGGTGGCAAGCGTTGTCCGGATTTATTGGGCGTAAAGCGAGCGCAGGCGGTTCTTTAAGTCTGATGTGAAAGCCCCCGGCTCAACCGGGGAGGGTCATTGGAAACTGGAGAACTTGAGTGCAGAAGAGGAGAGTGGAATTCCACGTGTAGCGGTGAAATGCGTAGATATGTGGAGGAACACCAGTGGCGAAGGCGACTCTCTGGTCTGTAACTGACGCTGAGGCTCGAAAGCGTGGGGAGCAAACAGGATTAGATACCCTGGTAGTCCACGCCGTAAACGATGAGTGCTAAGTGTTGGAGGGTTTCCGCCCTTCAGTGCTGCAGCTAACGCATTAAGCACTCCGCCTGGGGAGTACGACCGCAAGGTTGAAACTCAAAGGAATTGACGGGGACCCGCACAAGCGGTGGAGCATGTGGTTTAATTCGAAGCAACGCGAAGAACCTTACCAGGTCTTGACATCCTTTGACAATCCTAGAGATAGGACTTTCCCTTCGGGGACAAAGTGACAGGTGGTGCATGGTTGTCGTCAGCTCGTGTCGTGAGATGTTGGGTTAAGTCCCGCAACGAGCGCAACCCCTATTATTAGTTGCCAGCATTCAGTTGGGCACTCTAGTGAGACTGCCGGTGATAAACCGGAGGAAGGTGGGGATGACGTCAAATCATCATGCCCCTTATGACCTGGGCTACACACGTGCTACAATGGATGGTACAACGAGTCGCAAGGTCGCGAGGCCAAGCTAATCTCTTAAAGCCATTCTCAGTTCGGATTGCAGGCTGCAACTCGCCTGCATGAAGCCGGAATCGCTAGTAATCGCGGATCAGCACGCCGCGGTGAATACGTTCCCGGGTCTTGTACACACCGCCCGTCACACCACGAGAGTTTGTAACACCCGAAGTCGGTGAGGTAACCCTTTTGGGAGCCAGCCGCCTAAGTGGGACAGATAATTGGGGTGAAGTCGTAACAAGGTAGCCGTATCGGAAGTGCGGCTGGATCACCTCCTTTCTAAGGAAACTAACGGAAACCCACACATTCGTACTTACTTTGTTTAGTTT